>LKNH01000018.1 GCA_001564135.1 Halobacteriaceae archaeon Tc-Br11_E2g27
AACGTCGCCACGCCGAGCGACCGCACCCGCGTACGGAGTTGCTCTGAGCGGTCAACTGCACGTTTGAGATGTGCGTTGCGTCGGTAGACCATCTCACGGACGAAAAACGCTGAGGCTGCTCGGCTGTCACCGACAGTGTTTGCCCCGTTTTTCGCCTTCAGATAGGTCGTTTCCAACGTCGGTGCGTGCTCGATATTCGCCCATATACCGGCCACCACCTGTCGTGGATATCCGATAGCTTGTTTTGTCTGTGAAAGCAGCGACTGCTTTCTCTGTGGTCGGGCCTGCTGTTGTGGTTCTTCCATCGCCTGCTCGTGTTGTTCGGAGACCGCTTCCGTTCCTTCTCGCTCTCCCAGTGCGAACCGGCTTGCCTCCGTATGATACTCGAACTCCGTCTGGCCGGAAAAGGTGTGTAAATCCCATTCCGGGGCCAGCGCGTAATGGTACCGCGAGAAATCGAACTCATCGAATTCAGTCTTTGAGATGAGCAACCGCTCGAACGGTGTCGTCGTCTCAAAATGAAGGTCAATGTCGCCCAGTGTGGCTTCCCGAAAGTTGTAGTATACCTCGTTTTCGTCTTGCTGTTCGATTCGTCCCTCGTGAATCGTTGCTCCCTCGCAATCGAGCGTTATCTCGCCCGCCTGTGGCTTGAGATTGACAATCTCTGCGGTCTCGATCTCTGTGCGTCTGAAAAGCGGCGCTTGTGCGAACAGTGTCTCCCGAAATCGCGTGGAGTGTTCGAATGTGGCATCCCTGAAATCGGCAATCCCGATGAACTGCGCGTGTTCAAAGTAGGCTTCGGCCTGGAAACACGCATCCATGAACCGCCCGATATCGTGAAACTCGGTCCAGCGGAAATCTGCGATATCTGTGAAGGTACATTCGAAAAACTCCGCGTAATCATTGAACACGACACGCTGGAAGTAAGCGTTCCCTTCAAACCGTGCATACGAGATGGAGGCTTCGCCGTCAAACCGGGCAAATTGAAACTTGGCCTTCTCGGTGAACGTCATCTCCGAAAACGAGGTTTCGTTTTTGAACGTGACGGTCTGGAAATACGCATGCGACCCGAAGACGCCTTTTTTGAACAGCGCTTCCGCCTCGAACGTTGCGCCCAGAAAGACTGCTTCCTCATCGAAGACGGATTTCGAAAAGCGGACCGTATCACCAAAGGTCGCCCCCTGAAAGGTCACCCGCTGGTGAAAGGAACTGAAAAAGAAATCGACATATCCTGCAAAGCTTGCTTGCTGGAAATGACAGCCACGATACCACTCTGTGTGGCGGAAACTGATGATGTCCGCTATCGTCGCTCCGTACCAGTCCGCCTCCCGATGGAACGTTGCATACCTGAACGAGGAGGGCCCCTCGACTGTCGTCTTCTGAAAACTCACGCGACCTTCGAAGGTGGTGTTCTCGCCAAGACAGCCGTCAGAAACGTCTACCCTGTCACATGAAACGGAGTGGATAAACGTCGAATTCGAGCAGTCGAGCGTGCCGCCGATAGTACTTTCGTCGAGGCGAAGCGGTTGTTTCACCGTCGCCCCTACAATCGTTACATCCCCCGTTACCTCGACATGACGGAGGTCGACCGGGGCATTCGTCTCCTTGTCGATGATTGCCTCGGAAAGGTCGATCTGTGGGAGTGTTGCACCGATAACTGGGGGGTTCTCGGCTTCTGCTGCTTCAACTTCGGTTCGTAACTGCTCGGTCACTGCTACGTCGTCCACGTTGTGTTCGTGACGCTCCGCTGGTGAGAGATGGAACGCACAGCAATCTGCGCCCTCAACTGACTCTCGCGGACACGACCATGGCTCAGCCACTGCTGCTGGGCGGCCGTGACGCTGTTCCCACTCGCTCGGTATGAACTCGTATGCACACCGCTGTGCTGACATACTCCAACAGTCACGGGAGGGCATAACAAAGCTTCTTTTTTCTCGCTTGCATACCACGGGCATGGACGTTGCCATTCTGTCGGATATTCATATGCGGGACGGCTATCTCGAGGAGATAACGGCGGAGTTGCAGGCTGTACTGGCCGAAATTGACCGCCATGACCCTGCCCACGCATTTGTCCTTGGCGACCTCATCGAGGATGGTGGGTCGAAAGCAGCCGACCGCGAAAACGTTCGCCGCGTGCATACGCTCCTTTCCGACTGGGGAGTTCCGACGACCTATCTTCTGGGTAATCATGACGTTGAACTGCTTGATAAGGGAGAACTCGGTGATTTGCTGGGCCAACAGCAGTTTTACGGCGTCGTCGAGGTCGGGGAGATGGCCTTCGTCTATCTCGATACCGCATATGATGCTCTTCGTGGAGCGATGGGTCGAATCGGGGTGGACCAACTCCAGTGGCTCGACACACAACTTGATGCGTTCTCAGACGTTATCCTGCTTGCCCATCACCCTGTCGGGAACTTTGACCTCACGGAGAACACGTGGTTTGTCGACTATCCCGAACGTGCGTATCTCTGGGAACGAAAGGAAGTACTCGAAGCACTCTCTCACTGTGACGGTGTTCATGGAACCATCAGCGGCCACATCCACCAGACCGAACACACCGACTTCTGGGGAGTTTCTCACGTCTCGGTCAACGCATTCAGCAAGGAAGTTCCTGATACGCCGCTAACGGGTACCTACGGCGTCATCTCTCTCGATAACACCCCGGAGATAGCTATCCAGACGCGGTCCGACGATGGCGTTTCGTATTCGTTCTAACACAGTACAGCGTTTCCGTACTCACTCGGAGAGAAACGTTTCCATCGCATCAACTGCTTCTGCTGTCTGAATTTGTTCGACAAACTGCTTCCGTTCCGCAGCCAGGTTGTTGGCAACTTCGTCACCATCTGGTCTGAGTAGTTGCTTTGTTCGCCTGATTGTTCCCCGTTTCAACCTGGTCATCTCGTGAGCAAGTTCGGTCGCACGGTCAGCTACTGATTGGTCCGTCACCAGTTCCGTTGCGAGGCCCCACGAAACTGCCTCCTCTGGCGCAATCGTCACGTTCGTCGCAAGCACGAATTGGGCCCGCTTTCTTCCGATAACGGCTGGGAGCAGCGCAGTCCACCCGCCGTCGGGGCTGAACCCGACAACTGGATAGTATGGCGTAATCGTCGCCGTCTCGTTCATCAGCACGATATCTGATGCGAGCAGGAAGCCAAGCGAACCCCCAGTCACCTGTCCGTCAACGGCAGCGATGACTGTTTGCGGGGCATGAAATAGCGCAAGAATAACCTCATTCAGCAAGCCAACTGTCCGGTCGGCATACTCCGCAATGGCGTCCCGGTGTTCGTAAAACGCCCTCACGTCCCCGCCAGTTGAAAACGTCTGCCCGGCCGTTTCGAGGATAATGACGTCGACTGTATCGCTTTCGGCAAGCGAGTCAATTGCCTCCAGACACTCCGCAAGCAACGGTGGAATCAAGCTGTTGTGGCGGTCGGCTCTGTCAATTCTCACCCGTGCCACCTCCTCACTCCTCGATACGGAGATGTAGTCGCTCACGGTTCACTCCGCCCGTGATTTCAGCGTCTCGCGTTCGACCTTCCCGGCTGCGTTGCGCGGTAGCTCTTCTACGAGTTCAACGGTTTTTGGCACCTTGTAGGAGGCAAGTTGTTCATCACAGTAGGCTTTCACCGCCTCTGTGGTGAGTGACGGTTCGTCTTCGACGACGACAAACGCCTTGCCGACCTGTCCCCACTCCTCGTCAGGAATCCCAACAACGGCTGCTTCGGCAATCGCTTTGTGGTCGTGTAGTATCGCTTCGATTTCGGCAGGATAGACGTTCTCACCACCCGAGATGAACATATTTTTCAGCCGGTCGACGATGTAAACATAGCCGCCCTCGTCCTGTTTTGCGACATCGCCAGTGTGGAGCCACTGGCCACTAAATGCATCTTCCTGTGCCTCCGGATTCTCCCAGTAGCCGGGAGTCACTCCCGGGCCACGGACAAGTAACTCCCCAGTTTCTCCAGTCTCGACGCTATTCCCGTCTGCATCGACAATATCGATATTGACGAACGGGGAGGGTTGACCCACCGAGCCAGCCTTTTCAACCGCATTTGCCTCATCAATCAGGAACACCGTCGGACCGGTTTCGGTCATTCCGAAGCCCTGCTGGATGGTGATATCGCGTTCCGCATACGTTTCAATGAGGCTCACCGGCATCGGTGCACCGCCGCTCGCCCAGGACCGAACAGCACCAAGGTCACGTTGCTCGAAGGATGCATGGTCGAACAGCGCCCGGTAGATTGCTGGCACGCCGAAAAAGACCGTTGCACGCTCTTCGAGGATATCGAGTGCAGCACCAGGGTCAAATTCCGGTTGGACAAGTGCTGTTCCGCCGGCAATCAGCGTTGGATTGGTATAGAGGTTCAGGCCACCGGTATGGAAAAACGGGAGCACGTTTAGCGTCGTATCTTCCGAAGTCAAATCGATTGGGAGGCCGATATTCAGATAGTTATAGAGCACCATATCGAAGGTCTGTTTGACTCCTTTGGGTCGGCCGGTTGTTCCGGAGGTGTAAAGCAGTCCCCAGGTATCGGTGCGGTCGTGGTCTGGCATCTCACGTCGGGTTCCTGCTGTCTGGCTCAGGACCGTTTCGTACGAGAGGCCATCGTCAGTAGATGGTTCTGGCTGGTCCCCTTCCACAGGGTCTGGCAGGGCAATGAACTGGTCAACGCCGATATCTCCCCGCAGCGTTTCGACGGTGTCTGCAAATTCTGGGTCGTACAGGAGGATGGATGGGTCGGCATCGTCGATGATATATTCGAGTTCTGGGGGTGCAAGCCGCCAGTTGAGCGCAACGTATGTCGCATCGGCTTTGGCACAGCCATACAGGACCTCGAAATACTCGGTGCTGTTTCGCGACAGAATTGCGACGCGGGAGCCGACGTCGATCTCTAACTGTTCGGTGAGTACCTCGGCAAACCGGCTTGCCCGTCTGTCGAACTCCTCGTACGTTCGCTCGGTTCCTGTTGCTGTGTTTACCAGTGCTGTTTTATCCGGTGTACGGTCGGCATGGCTCGATACCCAGTCGAACGCGTCGCTGTTCATAGCTTGTAATATGGCTAGTTCGAGGAAAAGAATCGGGGTTAGTTACTGAACCATGTTAGTCCCCAGCAGCGCCTGCTTCGTTGCTCCCAATCTTGACGAGCTCTTCAACCGGCGGAATCTCAGCATCTTCATCGGTCAGAATCTCGATACGCCGAGTCAGTTTGTCGCTTGCGTAGGTGACCAGCGGACCGGGGTTGACAGCATCACCGAAATCACTCACTGTTCCGGCGACATGTGGAAGTAACTCCTGTAGCGTATCTTGGACAATTGCTTCATCAACCTCACCGCGCTGGATATAGCCGCGAACTTTGTGCATGCCGAAGCCGACGTGTCGACCTTCATCGCTCCGAATCTTCCCGATTCCATCGACGAGTCCAGTGAGGTTGGGCCAGTCACGAACTGCTACTTCATCGCTCCCGTGGTCCGAAAAGGCCGACTGAAACCCGTAGTATCCGGTCTGTGCGAGCACTGATTCGACGGTCAGATGATAATGGCAGTAGGCTTTCACCCGATTTTCGACAGTGTCGTCATCGAGCAACCGCTCCATCGCGGCTTCGGTCCTATCGAAGAGTGTGATATACTCATCGTTGAAAAAGTGCTGTTCGGTTGGGGCGTACGTCTCGAATCCCAGTTCCTCGCCCACTGGATTGAGGACTTCTCGCCAGTAGCGGTCGAAAAACTGGGTATGTTTGGCCTCCTCGTAAATCTGGCTCGAAATGAACATCTGGTCGTTGATGTCCTCAAGGACAAGTGCAAGCGGCATCAAATCTTCAGTGACCGCTTCTTCGCCGGCTCCGAACCGCGAAATTGCCGTACAGAGCTCGTAGTACTCTTCTTCGGTCATGCCGTTGTCGAGCATTTTCTCCCGGTCGCGGTCGAGTCCCGCAATCTCGTAGGGGTCCCAGTGGCGATAGACGGCGTTTTTGAAATAGCCCTGTGCAAACGAGTCCGGGTCGAGGCGCATCTCTCGATTCGTATCTTCGATCTGTGTCATCAATACCCACTATATCACGGCTTTCCCCTATTGTTACTGCCGTCAATGTACTGTTCATTTAAAAGACCGGTCAATGGGCGGCCACAACAGTCACAGCCCTGCGTGATAAACTGGGGAGTATGCGATATGCAGAGCTGGAACTGTCACCGGGGGAAACAGGGTTTCATCCAGCAGATAAAGCGCTTGTCGAGTCAACGCGGGTCGAGCGTGTCGGGATACACCATTTCAACCAACTCGACGATGGCACTATCGTCTTTCTCTACCAGCTTCGCGGTGATGTTGACCGCGCACAGGAGATTCTTGAAGCACACAGCGATATTTTGACACACAGTATTTCAGGGGACGAAACCGACTTACACGCCTACATCCATTTCGACCCGAACGAGACAGTTTCGACGGTGTTTCGCCTCCCACAGGAACATAGCCTCGTCGTCGATACCCCAATCGAATGTTTGCCGGACGGCGGGATTCGGGTTTCGGTACTTGCCACTCAGGAGACGTTAACGGAGGCGCTGGGTGCAATACCAGCCGCTGTCGATGTCGAACTTGAGTTGATTCGGGAGTATCGGCCAGACCGGCAAACCCTTGCCTCGTCGCTGACTGCTCGCCAACAGGAACTGCTCCGGACGGCAACTGAGCTTGGGTATTACGACGTGCCACGAAACGCTACCTACGAGGATATCGGCGACGAACTTGACCTCTCCCCGGTCACTGTGGGCGAACATCTTCGGAAAATTGAAGCGACGGTGTTGCCAGCGCTTTTGCGAGAACAGGACATGCATTGATACTCCTGGACGCACGCAATACAACAATCTCGCCACCTCTGGGTGACGAGTATGGTGCCGACGTTACGTCCGGCAGTATAACCCACGCTCTGGAAGCCCAGCACCGTTCCCCGGTCATTTTAGGTCACGCCACGCAAAGGATGGTTATGGACGTTGACCTTTCACAACTTGATTCGTATCTAGAGGAAGCGGATGTCGATGGCTATCTCATCGACGCCGATTCGACCGTGGCTGACCAGTATTTCCTTGCGGGGTTTGATGCCCCCGACCCATTCATTACGCTCTACAACGGCAGCACCCACATTCTCTTTTCACGCAGTCTGGAATATGGCCGCGCGCTCCGGGAGTCCCGCGCGGAGACGGTTCAGCGGGGGAGCGATTTCGAGTATGACGACAATATCGAGGAGTTTGGTCCCGAAGAGGGCTGGCACCGCACAATTGCGGCATTCCTCCGCGAGCATGGAGTCGAATCCGTTGCTACCCCGCCGCGCTTCCCGCTCGCCACTGCTGACGGCCTCCGAGAACAGGATGTCACTGTCTCCCCTGATAGCCAGGGTATTATCACCGAGATTCGGGCAACAAAGACTGACGAGGAACTGGAGTATATCTTCGAGGCACAGAAGGCCAACGAAAAAGCGATGGCCGCCGCAGAGGACCTGCTTTCGGCTGCGACCGTCGGTGAGGATGGAACGCTCATTTACGAAGGAGAACCGCTGACGAGCGAAGCGGTCAAAGCGGAAATCGAGATGACGCTCCTCGAACACGGTTGCTCGCTTGATGAGACTATCGTTGCCTGTGGGGAGTCTGCTGCGGACCCACACGACCGGGGAAGCGGACCACTTGAAGCCAACGAATCGATTATCATCGATATTTTCCCACGGAATAAATCAAGCAAATACCACGCGGATATGACCAGAACGTTCTGTCACGGTGAGCCATCCGAGACAATCCGTGAGTGGTATGACCTTACACAGGAGGCAAAGGAAGCCGCGCTGGCTGCTGTTGAACCGGGTGTCACGGGCGAGGAAGTCCATGCTGCAGTCTGTGATGTCTACGAGGATGCCGGGTTGCCGACGCTCCGGGCCGACCCAACGGCGGAGACCGGATTCATCCATAGCACCGGCCACGGTATCGGTCTTGAGGTCCACGAACTCCCGAAAGTCTCGACAGGCGGCGAACCGCTTGAACCCGGTCACGTTATCACTATTGAACCTGGTCTCTATGACCCTGAGGTCGGCGGCATTCGAATTGAAGACCTCGTCGTGGTCACGGAAGACGGATACGAGAACTATACGGACTACGACGAACAGCTTCTTCTCGACTGATTTGTGGGTTTTCGTGGCGGTTTGTCTCGCTATGACTGGTTGTGAAGGATTGGCATGCCCATTCACCTCACGACTGAATTACATCATTAACATTTATTATAGTCCGGTACACAGAAGGTAGTAATGAGCCAGTCACTCGGGGTAGCTGTACGCTGTCTTTTCTAACCACCGGCCCGAGTATCGCGTTCCGACCGTCTCCGTCCCACTCAAAACATATGAGCACAACACCCACCCCAACACCATCGACCGACTTCCGACCAACAACCGAACAGTTCACGACACGAAAAGCCCCGCAGACGTTTGACCCGTTCAATACCCGCACCTGCCCGGAACTGTTTGACGGCAAGTGGCAGGACAACGGCGACGGCCCAACTATCGAACGGTAAACGTTCTTTTCGTCTACAGTCGAGATAACAACGCCTATCGGCGGGTGTCGCCTGTACCCTGATATGACCGACTACACCACCGTTTCCATCCCCAAAGAACTTGCAGAGCGGGTCGATGAAACGATTGAGGGCACGAGCTTTCAGAGTACGAGCGACCTTGTTCGGTTCTTGCTCCGGAGCATCGTCATTCAACATCAGCGCCGTGGCGAGCTCACGGAGGCGGAATTCGAAGAAATTGCCTCCCAACTCCGTGACCTGGGCTATCTTGAATAACGCACATTGACACCGCGTGGTGTCACACTAACCCTGCATGGCCATGGACCCAATACCTATACCACAACCACACCAACTATCGTCCATGTTACGCAGACGGCGATTTCTCGGCACAGTGGCAGCAGGTGGGGCGCTTTCGATTGCCGGCTGCTCGTTGCTCGGGGATGCACTCAGTGATGAAGCACAACCAGCGATTGTCAGCCAGGATGCGCTCGATGAAACCGGGTATAGCCACGAGCGGACGGACGAACAGACGCTTTCGGAGACAGTCGAGGTGGCCGATGAGAGCCAGGATGTCGAACTCACGAGTTGGCTCGTGGAGTATGCCTACGGTGGTGCAATCGACGTTGATCTGCCCAACCCGATTCGGTATCTCCTGTTTTCCACACCGACGGTTTCCGTCGCAGGCCGGGATGTCAATCCGCTCGAACAGATTGACAAAGAGGAGTTACTCTCGAAGATGAGTTCACGCTCGGAGTTCGAGGGGCTGGAAAACATCGAAATCGTCGGCGAACGGCAGGTGGAAACGCTCGATACCGAGGTCGAGATTACGGAGTTTGATGCGGAAACCGAGGACGCCGATGTCGACGTTCGACTCCACCTTGGCTCGGTCACAAACGAGGGCGATTTGATTGTCTTTTTCGCTGCACACCCGGAGGCACTCGACGAAACGGCGAACGTGGATTTGTTGACTGAAGGAATTGAGCATCCAGTTGACCCCGACGATATCTGACTTCTCTTCTGGTCACTCATCGAATATTCGACGACACACGCAGAGTGGAAACGGCCCAACGACCCGCTACACTGGAATCCGCTCGACAAACGTCTCTCCGTCGACGACGAGATTATAGGCTCCTTCGTCATCGTTCCAGAGGACGAGAACGTTCTCAAAGGATAGGAGGTCGCCGTATGCTGCTCGTTCAAGTGCTTCGTTGAGTGCGGATGGCTCAGTCAACACGGCGAAGTGGTCGATATCCTGGCTGCCGTCACCGAGCAAATAGAGGGGATTTCCACGCTCGGCCAGATTGTGGCTGAGCTTTACCGCCACACAATCAATCCGGTCGGTGACGTGTGTTTCCGTTTTGCTGAACGCTGCAAAGCGACGTTCGTTCGGCGTAAACTCGATTGCCCGAGCACCATCAGTTCGCAACATCGAGTACGCATACTGGATATCGACGTTAACAAACTCACCATCACCTGGTTTCCGCGGTGAGCGAGCGGTGTCAGCTTCCGAAGCCACATCTGAGTCGTCCGAACTAACCGACCCCGCTGCCCGTTGTGGCGGTCTGGCCCTTGCTCCCGTATCGAGTTGTGTCTGCATATCCGGCGTTTCGAGGTCCGGCTTTCGCGTGAACGACCACGACTCGCTGCTCGGGGTTTCGTCCGGCCACAGACGGACCGTCGGGCTATACACTGTTGCGTCCGTCCGCTGTTCGATATCGCGTTCGAGCTGTCGGAGCTGTATGGCCGTCTTCCGGTCAGCAGGTGCGATGGCCACAATGGTGCCATCGTCGGTTAGCCATTCAGTTGCCTGGTCGAGGACCGCTGCGGGAGTTTGCAGTTCGGATAAGACGTTCCCAAAGAGCACGATATCGAACGATTCCGTCGGTTCAAACTCTTCGATTGGTTGGTGATGAATCTCGCTGTGGAAATTTCGCCCAGTCGTTTCGAGCATTGGTTCGAGTACCTCGATTGCCGCACTCGGTTCGACCGCGTGATACTCGATGAGGGTCTCATCGGGCAGGAGTTGGTCCATCCCGAGCGCTGGGCCGCCAACCCCTGCTCCGACATCGAGAACGCGCAGGTCGGATGGGAGCAATCCGTCTGTAATTAATTCCGACAACACGTACTGAACGGTTGCAAAATACGCTGGCAGATGATAGACCGCATAGCCGAGTGCTGTCTCCGTATCGTATGTCACCGACTCACCGGTGAGATACCGTTGTTTGAACTCGCGGATGGCATCCCGAAGGGTATCTCCTGACCGTCCATCCGGCCAGCCAGCCCCAAACTCCGCAACCAGCAGTTCCTCGACTGCTTGATGAATGTCTGGAGCTAACCGTTCAACACCAGCGAAACTGACGGATACTGGCTCGTCTGAAACCGGTTCAAAACTGCCGTCATCCCGTTCGATAAGGCCAAGTTCGACTGCTTCCTCTCGGAGCACTTGCCGCACCGCGGCCGGGTGGGGCGTTCCCTCGATATACTCACAGATTTCTTCCGGGTCAATGGGGCGCACCTGCCGCAAATAGCGTGCGTTGTCCCGAATCTGTGTCCGCTGTTCGTCGTTCATTCAGATGTACGCAACCGCTGGACACTGATGAGGTATTTCATTCCTTCGTGAGAATGAAACACGCCAGCTATCTCTCTGCAGGTTCGGTGGCTGTTCCACTCAGTTCCTCGTATAGCTCCTGAAACGCTTCCCGGTCTGCCTGTGCAATCTGTTCTGCCGCCGCTGCAACGTCCGTTGCCCCGTCGAAGGTCTCCTGAATATCGGCATAGACGCGGGATTCCCCGCTTGTGACCTGTTTTGCGAGACGACTGAGTTCGCTCGAAATCGGTGTATGAAACACTGGAGAGACTTCTTCGCTCGCCAGCGCAAACGCGAGAACAGCCGCGTGTGTGCGGGCCTGAACGGTTTCCATTGCACTGTCGTGCTGGTCGGCAGTCGTTTCGAAGACGTGGTTGTTTCGGGCTGTCAGCGCATCGTTGAGTGCGGCTATCACGGCACCCTCGTTCTCGCTGACGACTGGGATATTTCCGGGTTCGTTTTCGGGCGCAAACAACGGATGGTAGCTGGCCCGCTCACAGTCGGGGGCCACGCGCTCCATTTCGGCGACCGGTTCACCCATCACGCCTGAGACATCCAGAATACCGTCGGTTGCAAGGTGGCCGTACTGCCTGATAGCGTCCCCGACGACCGGAATCGGAACGGCCACCGCAACGATATCGAACGAGTCGGTTGGTTCGGCTGTGACAGCGTCGCCGCCGATACTAGCTGCCGCTTCTTTTGCCGTTGCTGTCTCCGTATCAACGAACGAAACTGCTGGTTGCTGCTCAAGACTCTGTAATATCTCGCCGACCCACTGACCCATCGCGCCAGCACCAACAACGAGTGCATTCATCGTTTTCTTTTGCTTGCGTGCCAGTAAAAGCGGTTCGGAAATTCCACCGGTGGTCACATCAGCAGCCCGGCTGTATCGGAATCACTTAATCTTCCCGCACCGAACGGCCGCTATCGTGTCCGGAGACTCGTCATCGCAGCCTGACTCAGCCGGGTCGGTCAACTTATTCCCCTCGTTCAGCAACGCGTTCACGACGGAGCTTAATACAGGTGACGGGCGGTTTGGCGGTCGTGCCCTGTTCACAGTTGGCGACACGGACAGTCGCATGTCCGCAGTTGTCCATGCGGCGCTTTTGTTGCTCGGTGCGCTCGTTGCTGCAAACGTCTTCATCGTTCTGGGCGTCAGTCTGCTCGACGGTATCGACATTACCGAGCAATCAACACCGGTTCTGTACGATCTCAGTACCTCCGCCCTCCAGTTTCTCGCCTTTATCGGAGTGTCGCTCTGGTATCTCCTCTGGCGCTCCGATGGGCTTGTCGGCTTGCGCGTTCCAACCCGTTCTGACCTGCTACTTATCGTTGGCGGCACACTCGCTCTCATCGCCGTCATGCTCTCTCTGGAGATACTGATGGACCTGCTTGGCTTCGAGACAGCCGAAAACGTAACTATCGACCGCGGACAGGCACACCCGGAACTGTTCTTACTGTTGATTCCGATGCAGTTTTTGTTTACTGGGCCGGCAGAGGAACTGCTCTTTCGGGGTATCATTCAGGGATTGTTCCGGCGTGCCTACGGCATCATCCCGGGAATACTCCTTGCCGGCGCTGTCTTTTCGCTGTTTCATATTCCCGCACTCGGCGGCGGGGAGGGCGTTACTGCAGTCTTACTCATTCTGTTCATCTCCGGTAGCCTCCTCGGTGTGCTGTATGAGTACTCCGGTAACATTATCGTTCCAATCGTTGCCCATGCAGTCTGGAACGCGCTTGTATTCGGGAATCAGTATGTACAGGCCGTCGGAATGGTCTGATAGTGATTAGTGCGGTCGTTTTCGCGCCTTTGATACAGCGATTGCTGTCTCACGATGGTGCCGCGACTTTCGTTTCCTGCTGTGAACCGTCGACGTCGGCCTGTTTGGCAAACTCTTTGGCCAACTCACGGGCTTCTCGAACGCGACTTGGGACGCCCATCCGGGCGGTATAGTTTGTTGCCATCGTAATTCCTTCGGGCAGTTCGAGGTCCTCAAGCGCCCACCAGCTTGTATCCCACGCGGGAAAGCCCGGCTTGAGTCGGGCGACATCGATAACCGTCGCTTCACAGCCGACGACTTCCTCGAACTCTTCGCGAGCGATTTCTGCGAGCGTCTCGTCGGATTCATCAACAATCTCCGGTTCGTGCATCCCGCCGAGGAAGACGGTCTGTGCGCCCTCTCTGTCGAACATATTTGCGTTCCATGAAGAGCCAAGTGTATGGAGCTCCTCGTTATAGCCGACCTGATACCCCTTCCCGGGATAGTCGTGGTCTGCGTGTAAGAATACCTGTGCTAGCGGGTTGTAGCGCAAGTTCCGAAGCCCATCAAGGCCCGAAACGAGCCCATCCGATTCAAGCGGAGATAACATCTCCGCGGTTGATTTCGCATCCGATGTAATTACGATGCGGTCGAATGCCTCGCTGCCGTCGGCGGTTTCGATAACATAGCTCTCTTCGGAGCGAATCTTTTCGACCGGTGTCGACAGTTCAACTCGGTCGGCGTAGGTCTCAGATAGCGCGTTTGGCAGTTGCTGGTTTCCCTCCGTAAAGGACATTGGGGCCGCAGAATGGCCTTGATTTACCCGCTGGAGAAAGGCCCGGAGCAAACTTTTCGTCTCCTTTTCGCGCTCAAGGAGGCTTTCGAGTGCAAACGCCGCCGGCATCTCCGCGGGGTCGGAGCCATAAATACCGCCATAGAGTGGCCCGATAAAGTGCTCGTACGCTTCCCGACCGAATTTTCGGACGAAGACCTCTTCGATGGTTTCCTGTGGTGTGCCTGGCCGTGTCAGGGGCTCAGCGAGCATCCGTGCCTTTCCGCGAACTGAGAGCAAATCTGTGGTGAAAAACTGCCGTTTCGTGATTGGGGCCTCACCGAGTTCACCGTTGGCATAGACGTACAGCTTCCCTTCGCTGGCTTCGATAATGTCATCACCCACCCCTGCCTTCTCGGCCAACTCGACGACTCCAGGCGTCTTTCGCATGCGCTGTGGCCCCGGTTCGGTGACGTGACCGTCGACAGTACGCGAGGTGATGACACCGCCTGCTTCGTCGTCAGCTTCGAACGTGACGCTCTCGATTCCCTGCTCGGCGAGGTAATGGGTGAGGGCAAGCCCGGTAATCCCTGCGCCGACAATTCCTACTTTCATAATTACTCACGTGGTGCGTTCAGACACATCGTGTTTGGCTTATCACGGCATTGGCACTGTCGCATCTGGTAGTATTCCGGCTCGAAATCGGCAATCAGTGGTTCCACGAGGTCGGCAAAGACATCCCCCAGACGCTCGTCGTCGTGTGGGATCGGGACGCGATACAGCTCCTGTCCCGCATCAATTGCGTCCTCGTCCAGTTCGACATCGAGTTCCGAGAGGGTCTCGCTCTGTTCGTGGAGGAAACTCACTGGGTCGACAATCACTCGGTCGTGGTCAAGTTCTTCCACGAGGTCTTCGGTTTCAGGTTCCGTCCACGGGATGCCGCGGTTTGAGTGGTTCTGGTAGCCGAGGTGATACTCTTCGATACCGAGCATCGAGGCGATGACGTCACAGAATTCCTCAACGTAGATATCGTAGCGGCTCCCGCTTTCGAGATAATGTTTTGGCGTTCCGTGGGCTGAAAAGACGAAGGCAGTCTCTTCATCGTTCGGGTCAAGCCCTTCTTCGTCGAGATAGCGTGCGATGCCCTCGGCTCGAATCCGGTTGTACGTTGGATGTTTGTGCCAGCCGGTGATGCCCTGCACATCGACCTCCCAGTCGAGGTCATCGACTGCATCTTCCATCTCATCCAGTGCCAGAACGTTTGTTGAGGGACCACAGAGCGGGAAAATTGGCAGGCCAATCAGCCTGTCGACGCCGTCTGCTTTGGCTTCAGCGACCGCATCCGAAATTAATGGCTCAGTGTACTGCATTCCGTTATAGGTCGTCACATCATATCCTCGCTCGTTGAGTGTCGATTCGAGCATATCGGCCTGAGCGGTTGCCTGTTCGATAAGCGGCGACCCACCAATTGCTTCATACTCCTCCATAAGTCCCGGCAGCCGTCGCTTTGCCAACTGCCGAGCACGTTCTTTGGCCTCCGCTTCGGTGTCTGCCTCTTCAAGGTCTGCGTTTGCGAAAAAGATTCGTTCGAGATAGTCAAGGACACGCTCACGCTCCGGTTCTCCGGGCTCACCAAAGTTCAGCACAACTACGCCAGTACTCATAGGCAAAAGTTGGACCAGATAAACCTATGTCTGTCGCTTGTTCTCAGTTCCGCACAACTAGTCTCTGCCCTCTTTTTTGACTGTTCTGTCTGTTGTTGATTGATTGGCAACATTTAAGAACGGTGGATGTGCGCATAAATATGTATGTTCAGTGAATATACGCTGGCGTCGTTTACGTACGGAGGTAACGTTCCCCTACTGGCAGACCATCTAGAGGAAACAGTTGAGGGTGCAATCGAGGAAGCGATTGATTTCTTGCCAGAGCTGATTGCCGGGCTAATTATACTGGGAATCGGTTATATAATCGCTGGCCGACTCGGGCCGTTTGCTGCCCGACTCGTCGACCAACTCCAGGTTGACAGTCAAGTACAGGAGTCAAAGGTCGGCGACCTCCTCGACACTCAGCCACCGGGTCAACCACCACAGGGCCAGCCGCCACAGGGACAGGCCCCACCACAGCAGCCACAACTCCGGCCACTTTCCCGGGCAACTGGTGTCGTGGTCAAATATTACATCCTCCTGTTTGCCTTCTATCTCGCAGCAATCAGAATGGGTCTCGAAGAGACCAGCCTCTGGATGGAGCGCCTTGTCGAGTACGCACCGCAGTTCCTCGGCGGTGTTGCCATCATTATCATCGGTATCGTCCTCGCCGATTACGCAATTGCCCGCGCTCGTAACTCCGAACTGGCGACCGAGAGCGCTCACGGTCACTGGGTGACGGGTGCTGTCGGCGCACTCCTCTATGCGATAGTGTTTATTATCGGACTGGAGATGATTGGCTTTGACCTCCAGATTGTCTACATTATCGTCGATGGCATCGCTTCGGGTATCGGTGTGGGCCTCACGGTCGCCATTGCACTGGCAGTCGGCGTTGCCGCGGCGTTCTTTGCCCGCGATTACTACGAGAAAAACTACAGCGACGAGAGCTAGAACGTCCGATAATCAGCCCTCAAACCCGTCAATAAGCTGCTCGAGCGTTTCGATATGTGCTTCGAACTTTTTTTGCCCAGGTTCTGTCAGCGTATACGATGTCTGTGGTTTCCGTTCGACGAACTCCTTTTCGACGGCAATTGCATCAGCGTCTTCCATCTTCTGGAGATGGCTCGCAAGGTTTCCTTCGGTCATGTCAAGCTCCTCGACGAGCGTCGGAAAGGTCGTCTCACCATGTCGGTACAGGTAGGCAAATATCTGCAACCGTGTCGGCTGGTGGACGAGTTTGTCGAATTCCATGATTACGTTCTCAGCGCTAGATATGAGACGAGACCGTGCGCGGCAAAGAGGATGCCGAATATGGCGTAACCCCACTCCTGTAAGATTCCCAGGTTTGCCATTGCTGCGCCGTAGACCAGCATCCAGAGCCCACCGAGGTAAAACGCGTACCTGTCCCGCGCTCTGATTCGATACGATTTGAGTGATGCAGCCTGAACGATGTATATCGCCCCGATTGCTGCGATAATCAGCGCGAACAACATCGCCTGCGATTCGACAGCGGTTAGCTCTCCTAAGAAGGGGCTGGTAATCGCCACTGTCGCAGCCAACAGGCCCACAACCCCAGCAATCTGTGCTCGGACGTTCGGCTTTGTTTCTGCATTGGTTGTTTCATACGAATCCAATGCGAACCACTCGTACAGGTAGCCGAGGGTGTAGAACCCACCCCAGGAGAGTGCATGACCCCACGATGATAGCTCGAAGGTTACCACCGCCTGCGAGCCAAACGAGGCAAAGACGCCAAGTGCGCCATACAGCAACCATAACTGAAAGGCAGAGGGGTATCGCTCCTGTAGCCCCATTGCCTCTTTTATCTGTTCGAGTTCACTCTGCAACCGTTCCGGATCGATATCTTGTTCGGTTGTCATCGCTTTCCCTCCACGTGAATATAGTAGTTGAACAGGTCGGCATGTGTTGGCTCCGTTGATTCAACCAGCGAGTCGCCGACCGATTCCTGGATTGTTTCTATACTCGTCCCCTCGTCGAGGAACCCCCGAGCCTCACCCCCGACCGGGAAGAACTGTGCCCCGAGCAACTCTGGCTTTACCTGCTCGATTGTCTCCCGTCCACGCACGGTGATAACCGTCGGCAACTCCTGACGGAGTATTTCAGGTGTCCCAACCGTCTGGACCGTTCCGTCAGGAACGAACGCGATTCGGTCCGCAATGTTGATATCTATCGGTCGGTGGCTGGAGATGACGAACGTCTTTCCCTGGTCGTGTTCGTCTAAGATAATGTCGTGAAACCGCTGTACGTTGGTCAGGTCCACCCCTGCTGTCGGCTCATCAAGTAAATACAGCGGCACCTCGCTGCTCATTGCCAGCGAGAACTCGAGTTTTCGTTTCATCCCTTCGGAGTAGTTTTCGACCAGTTTCTCAAACTCATTAGCGAGACCCAGCCGGTCGACGTAGCTTTCCCAGCGGTTGGTAAACCTCGATTGGACGCCTCGATAAAAGTTGAGGTTCTCGCGTCCAGACAATTTCTCTTCGAGCATTGAATCCTGCAACATGAACGAAAGCTGCTTGGTACCACCTGCTGTCGCTGGCGTTCCAAATATCTCGACTGACCCTGTTGTTGGCTGCTCACTCCCTGCGAAACAGGAGAGAAGCACAGTCTTTCCGACACCATTAGGTCCCATCAACAGTAGTATCTCGCCGGCGTCGACTGTCAAATCTGTCCCCGTG
>LKNH01000019.1 GCA_001564135.1 Halobacteriaceae archaeon Tc-Br11_E2g27
CCTACAACGAACAGGTGACCGACGCTTTCGCCACGTTCCGGCGGGAGCGCTCTGCCCGTGAGGTGCTTTCGTTCCTGGATACGACGACAGCCTATCCGCTCGTCCCCTTCGAAAAACCGCCGGCGGAGTTGTACTCGTTCGTTCAGGACAACCCGGTTGGGGACGAACCACTGTCGAAGCTCGTCGACTATGCGGACTACTCGCGGTCGAAACTCGACCACTACGTCGACAACCCGGACCAGCTCAAACACATCGTTGGCGGGCAGAAAGTATTTTTGTCGGGACTCGACAGCGAGCCACTACGGATTGACTGGCCGCCGCCATCCGCAGACAAGCTACGGTATCGCTGTCGCGAACTCACGGCGGTCGTAAACCGACTCGACCAGGATGTGGTTGAAACGCTCCGAGCGGTTGAGCAGTTACCGCGAGAGACCAACTATGACCAGCTCCGCAACAGCGTCATGGCCAAGGAATCATTGACCGACGAGGAGCGAAAGCGAATACAGGAGGAGGATATCGAGACACAGCTTTCGGAAGCACGCGAGCAAAAAGCACGGTTTATCGACGCGCTCGAAGCAGCACCCAAAAAGTGAGATCACTCCGTCAGTTATCCTTCCGCATTCTCTTGTGAAGAGAACGTGACATCCGCTGGTTCAGCGGTTTCCTCCGCCGCAAAGATGCTTAGACTGGAGAGCGTCAACAGCGAGATACCCGCCATAAGGACGAGGTCGATATACCCCGCACCGACCGAAGAAACAAACGGCGTCAACAGCCCAAGAACCTGCTCGGAGGCCGCGGAGGTGAGAATCAGCGCACCGTAACAGAGGACAAACAGGTTGCGGAGTTTCACGAAAAGCAACCGCCGCTCGCCACTACACTCACGTGCGTGCGCGTTCAGCGGGCCGTAGAGCAGATAACACACGCCAACAAAAAAGCCGAGACCGATAGCGGTTACCAGCGACTCCAGCGCACCGGTGAGAAACCACGAAATGAGCTGTGTCCACAGCGTTGCGAGGATAAAGCCGGCGACAAGTATTGTCCGTTTGGCCGAAAGCGAAACGGCCTCACGAATAATGTATGTAAACGAAAGGACAGCGGCCGAATAGCCGAAAAAGCGGGTGACAGACTGTTCACGGCCTGCGGTTTCGTAGGTCCACACTTCGAGATGCATAAGCAAATAGGCACCACCCATCGCAATCACTGGCACGGAAGCAATTGCTGCCATCCGTCGCTGTCCCCCCGCCGAGCGAGCGATAGTTGGCAAAAGCGCAACCCAGATGAGGCCCAATACGCCCGAGACAACTAGATAGACCGTCGTGTCTGGTGCAACCATATGCTGACCGAAACAGGGCGGTCACTTAAATTATATTGCATGAGGAGACTCGGCAGCGTCAGAAGATATTCGCCTGCTGATAGACGGAAATACCCTCCTCAGTGAGGTCGTATGGTTTCGTCTCCCGTGAGTGGTTGGCGTTACGGATTTTCTGTATTTCGACGGCAAGTCGTGTCTCCTGCATATCGCCCCGGATATACCGGAGAACGAACACCGCATCGGTCAGATACTCAATAATACCGTGGCGGGAGGCGTACGGATTTGTCTCGCTCGCCTCGCTCGTCAGGAAGGTGGTGACGCCGGCTTTCTTGAGCGACCGAGTGAAATCGAAGACTTCAGTTCGGCGTTTGGCGACGTTATCATACATCATCTCAAGCAGCGAAACCGAGTCGAGAACAAGCCGGTCAGCGCCGAAATCCTGAATAAGTTTGGGCAGTTCCGCCTGAATGTTATCGAGGCTGTTTGCCATCTCAACGGGGTCCAAATCGACGATGGCGAGCATATCCTTTTCCTCGTACTCGGCAAAATCCCAGCCCCACTCGTTGCCAGTTGCAATAATCGCTTCGTGGCTCTGTTCGAGCGTGATAAAGACGCCTTTTTCACCCTGTTGTAAGCCATGGTGGAGAAACTGTAACCCAAATGTAGTCTTTCCGGTCCCGGCGCTTCCAATGACGACCATCAGATGTCGGCGGGGGATACCACCCTGAATCATCTGGTCAAGGCCGTCGATACCGAGGTCAAGCCGGGGGATATCCGACTCGAAATCGTCATCGGAGAAATCCTCATCGCCCGCCCCTGCGGTCTCGAACGCACTGGCAAAGCCGTCGTCATCAAACAACCCATCCGAATCGGCGTCGGTCGAATCAGCCCATGAACTGCTGGGTTGCTGTGTTTCCGACTCGGCGGACGATTGTGCCATCGTCTCACCGAATCCCTCTGTTTCACCCGTCCCAAACGGGTCGTCATCAGCCGTCTCAGTCCCTGTCTCAAACGCCTCGGAAGCGTCCGCTGGGTCCGTCCACGGACCCTCATCATCAGTAGCAGTCGTCTCCGGTTCGTCGTCAGTGACCTCCGTCATCCACGAATCGGCGTCGCTCTTATCATCGTCTGTCCGTTCAAATGACTCCGTTTCCTCGTCGTCTGTCGGTTCAGACGGCTCCGTCTCTCCATCGTCTGTCGGTTCAAGCGACTCCGTCTCGCTTTCAGCAGCCCCATCGATAGCCGCCGACGAATCAGCTGTCTCGGCCGCTTCCGTCGACGACTGGCGGGCCTCCTTGAGCCCCTGTTCGAACCAGTCATCGTCGGCATCTTCCTGTTCGCTCATTATCGTTGACCTGTGGGCTTATGTGGTGGTTGTCGCCCGAAGGGATTAACGTTGGCCCCAAGTGGTATCCAAGCACAACCTCTTTGCGGGGGCCTTCCCAACAGTGGAACAATGGCTGAGTGTGACGTTTGCGGCGAGCAGGTCAGTATGCCGTATCAGTGCCGTCACTGCGGCGGAACGTTCTGTGCCGACCATCGGCTGCCTGAATCACACGACTGTCCGGGGCTGAAACAGTGGGAGCAGTCGGGGCCAGTCTTTGACAGCGGGTTCGATGACTCGCTCGCGACCGGGAACAAAAGCGAGGGAATCGCTGCCAAACTGGGAATTGATACTGGACCAGGCGGCCCGCTAGCGTATTTCCGCGGGAATATGACCTACGTCTTTCTTGGCTTGATGTGGGTAACGTTCCTGTTGCAGACACTTGTTCTCGGGTTTGCCCCCGGCATCCACGATAGCTTATTCGTGTTCTCACCAGAGAACCCCTTCTACGTCTGGACATGGGTCACCTCTATTTTCGCTCACGGTGGCGTGTTACACATCGTCTTCAACAGCATCGTCATCTACTTTTTCGGCCGACTGGTCGAACAGTATCTTGGCTGGCAGAAGTTCGCCGCTCTGTTTATCGTCAGCGGCGTGCTCGCTGGTGGCGGTCAGGTGCTGTCGAATATGCTCATCGACGTACCAATCGGTGTCGTCGGAGCCAGTGGTGCAGCCCTTGCATTGCTTGGCGTCCTCACCGTCCTTAATCCGAACCTGACCGTCTATCTCTATTTCATTCTCCCCCTCCCAATCTGGGTTCTTAGCGGCGGTACCGTCGCTATCAGTCTCTTTCTTATTATTGGCGGTGACCCCGGTGCTGGCGGTATTGCACACATGGCCCACCTCGTAGGAATCCTCATCGGGCTCGCGTACGGAAAACACGTCAGCGGGAGCGTCCGAATTCCGAATCAACTGCAATTCGGTGGCGGTGGCCCTGGCGGTGGGATGCCCCCAGGGCCTGGCGGTCCAGGCGGCCCCGGTCGAGGACGGTTCTGATGGGTCTCTCGGTCGTCCGACCGGAGTTTGTGCCCGACTCTTCGTTGACTCACCAGGAAATGGAATCGCTGCAGCGTGAGATTAGCGACGCCGCCATATTTCAGGATGGATTCGATGGCACAGCGTTGACTGCCGAGAACACAGGGTCCCAACCAATCGTCGCCGGCATTGACCAGGCGTTTGACGCCGACCAGGCCACCAGCGCAATCGTCGTGATGCAAAACGGGAACGTCATCGAGCGCACGCACGCGACCACAGAGGCGGTGATTCCATACATTCCGGGCTTACTGAGTTTCCGGGAAGGAAACTCGATACTTGAAGCGTTGGAGACACTCGACACGAGTCCCGACCTCCTGCTGGTTGATGGCAGCGGCCGCATCCACTTTCGGGAGGCGGGGCTTGCAACCCACATCGGGGTCACGGTGGACTGTCCAGCTATCGGCGTTGCAAAATCCCTGCTGTGTGGGCACCCGACCAGTTCGCTTTCGGAACCACTCCCGGAAGGGGCGACAGTACCCATCGAGGCTGATGATTCGGTGACTGCCCCAACTGGAACGGTCATCGGCTATGCCGTCCAGACACGACAGTACGACTCCGGGAACCGGTATATCAATCCGCTGTATGTCAGCCCGGGCCATCGTGTGAACGCCGAAACTGCTGCCTCGCTCGTCCAGCAGTGCACGCAGGGATACAAACTCCCGGAGCCGATTCGGCTGGCCGACCAGTATGCCGGGGAACTGACGAGTTAATCAGAGAACACAACGTAACAGTAGTGCTTATTACTTAGTTGTACATCACAGTAATTATGGAGCAAAACGCCCCTCGACAGCCGGCACCGACCAGCCAGCCAGTCGCCCTGACAGTTGCCGGAAGCGACTCGGGGGGTGGGGCAGGCATTCAGGCAGACCTGAAAACGATGGAAGCAGCGGGGGTGTTCGGAACAAGTGTCGTGACGAGCGTCACTGCCCAACATACGCAAGGGGTCGAATCGACACACATTCTGCCAGCCGAAGAAGTCGATGCACAGCTGTCGGCCGTCTTTTCCGATTTCGACATCCGAGCATTGAAGACGGGAATGCTGGCAACTGCGGAACTCGTCGAACTCGTCACCGAGTGGGTCCAGTCACAGGAGATTCCGGCGGTCGTTGACCCGGTGATGGTGGCGGCCACAGGCGACCGACTGCTTGAACCGGATGCGGAACAGGCGTACAAACGGCTCATCGAGGCGGCGACACTGGTCACGCCGAACGCTGACGAAGCGGCAGTGCTGACAGATATCGAACCGGAGACATCGTCCGACCTGCAGTCCGCGGGCAAGCAGTTGTGTGAGATGGGGGCCGACGCTGCGCTGGTCAAGGGTGGGCATCTTTCCGGAGAGCAGGTGACTGATGTGTTCGTATCAGCCACGACAGCGGACCAAAGTGCCGCAAATGCAGGCGAGGGAGACTATACGTCCCGACAGTTCACCCATCCACGAATCGAGGGTGCCGCGACGCACGGCTCCGGCTGTACGCTTGCGAGTGCAATCACGGCACAGTTAGCACAGGGAACCACCCTGGAGAAGGCAGTCAAGCGTGGCATCGAACAGCTCTCCCGAGCAATCCGCTATCACCATGCGGTCGGCAGCGGCGGTGCGGTACATCACAGCGCAACACAGCAAGAACGAGCCGGCCGAACCGAGACAATTGCAGCAGTCGAGCGGTGTCTCCGGCAACTGCACCAGTTTCAGTGGCAAACCGAGGGACTACTCGACGCTATCGTTCCCGAAGTTGGGATGCAGATTGCAGGAGCAACGCCATATGCAGAACGTGTCGAAGAAATTGCGGCAATCGACGGCCGGATAACTCGGACGAGCATGAGGATTCGCGAAACACGCGGTGTCAGATTCGGTGCATCAAGTCACATCGCCCGGTTGTTGTTGACCGCGCGGGAGTTCGACCCATCCCTCCGGTTTGCGGCAAACTGTCGGTACGACAACCGTATTGATGCAGTACTTGCCGAGCAAGACTGGGCCATCGCTTCGTTCGACCGCACAGCAGAACCCACTGCCGAGGAGGAGAACTCGACAATGTCGTGGGGAACCAAACGAGCGTTCGAGTCGGTCGCTGAGACACCGGTCGCTATTGTGGATGACGGCGCACACGGTAAAGAGCCGATGACGCGGTTGCTCGCGACCGATGCGGAGACGCTCGCTGACCGGCTGTGTACGATTGCATCGCGCGTTGCAGCCGAGCAGTAAATCAGTGAACGACGGAAAATACTATTTCGGGGGGAACCACCGGTTCAATTTTAATGACAGCCATCAAAAAGTATGCTATGGTAACTCGTCTCTCGGAGACAATCTGGTGGGTTGATTTCCCCGGTGTCAACGCGTATCTCGTCGATGATGACGTATTGACGCTCGTCGATGCCGGGCCGCCACTCTATACCCATCGTCTCGTCAACGCAATCACACAGGCAGGGGGAGCGCTCTCAAGCGTTGAACGAATCCTCATCACACATTATGATTTCGACCACGTCGGTGCACTTGGAAAGCTCAAAGCCCTCGATGCGCCGGTGTATATCGGTCGTGCTGATGCGCCGTATCTCACGGGCGACCGCAAACCGAGCATCCGTTCACAAAAAGGGCTCTTCCATCGGGCGGCACACTGGGCGATTGACCTTCCCGACCTGCCCATTGTGCCGATTGACGATGGAAAGCAACTCGGGAGTTTTACCGCGTATCATACCCCCGGTCACACGCCTGGCCATATGGTCTACATCAGCGAGGAGCACGATGTCGGCTTTCTGGGCGATATCGTCTGGGAACGCCGCGGAACCATCGACACGATTCCATGGTTCCTCTGTGAAGATTACGAACGGACGAAACAGTCGCTTGTCGACCTTGCAGGACACGTTCCGCCGTTCGAGATTGTCTGTCCCGGCCACGGCGTCCCATTTACCGAGAGAGGCCGCGACCGACTGCAAGCGTCTGCAGACAGCGTGACTGTCAAAAGCGTCTGATTTAATAACCTTTGAAGGAAATATTCAGTTGATTTTGTTCCCTTGAAGGTATTATTCTGGAAAGATTTTCTTTCCTTTGAGGGAATGATGTACCCAAGAGTAGTTATCTCTGCAGGCCGACAGTTCTAAGATTGCTGACCCGTTGCCGCTTTCCTCACCCCCTCGATGGCCGCCTCGATATCAGCATCGTCGAGGTCGAGATGTGTACAGAACCGAACCGTATGGCTGTCGAAAGCGCTGGCAAGAATCCCTTCGTCCTCACATCGGTCGAGGAACGGTTTTGCTGGTTCCTCCGTCTCGACCATCACGAGATTTGTCTCGGGTTCGCCTGCGTGGAGGCCGGGAATTTCATCAAGCCCCGCGGCCAGTTGCCTCGCTCGCTCGTGGTCCTCGGCAAGCCGCTCACGGTTTTCCAGCGCCTCCAATCCGGCAGCGCCAAGGATTCCAGCCTGCCGCATTCCGCCGCCCAGCAGCTTTCGAACCCGTCGTGCCTCCTCGATGAACGACTCGCTTCCGGCGAGCATCGACCCGACTGGCGCGCCGAGCCCTTTCGAGAGACAGCACATGACGCTATCGACGTGTTCGGCATACTCTGCTGCTTCACATCCGTTGGCGACCGCCGCGTTGAACAGGCGAGCGCCATCAAGATGTACTGGAACCCCCAGTTCGTGTGCGGCTTCGGCGGGTGCAGCAATCGCATCGACCGATAAGGCCGTCCCACCGTGGGCGTTATGCGTGTTTTCGAGGGTCAACAAACCTGTACCGGGTCGATGGCCGCTGGCTTCGACGTAATTCGCATGCACCTGTGTTGGGGTAATCCGTCCCCGAGGGGAGCCATCGACCGTCCGGACCTGTAACTGGGAGTGTTGTGCCAGCCCAGCGAGTTCCCACCGATAAACGTGACTCTCCAGTTCACAGAGCACTTCCTGCCCCCGCTCGGTGTGAACTCGGGCAGCAATCTGGTTGCCCATCGTACCAGAGGGGACAAACAGCGCCGCCTCGGTTCCAAGCAGGTCGGCCATTCGTGCTTCCAGTTCGTTGAGCGTCGGGTCCTCGCCGTAGACATCATCGCCAACCGTCGCGGTACTCGCGGCTTCTCGCATTTCCTCGCTCGGTCGGGTGACAGTATCGCTTCGGAGGTCGATGGTATCCTGTTCGTCCTCACCAGATGACTGTGAGTCAGGGCTCATTGAATGGCTAGAATAATGGACTGACACCCTATAGCAACTGTGGGTCAGCGCTTGCGAACAGCCACCGCATTCACCCCACGAACCGTGCCGGCTGTTCCAGCCCAAACTCGGCCGCGGAGTCCGCGACGATACCCAACGCGGTGTACATATCCGGCTTGTAAAGCAATTCTCGTGTCACATCGTACTCCTCACGAAGATGCGTACGGACCCGAAAGACATCGTCGACATCGAAGTAATTCGGTGTATAGACGACAATCATATACTCGTTATAGGGCAGTTCCACAAAGCCTGTCTGTGTCATCGCTTTGACTGCCCAGAGCGCTCCAGCGGCAGCATCCTCGACGAGTTGTGGCCAAAGCGCTTCGATGCGTTCACGTGAACCGAGCAGTTGCCACTTGCCGATAAACTTCTCTTCGTTGAGTGCCTCCCTATCGAGTTCTCGAACCGCCTCACTTTCTGCTGGTGGAACCTTATCCGCTGTCGTCTCCTCGTGGCGGAGCACGTCGTGGCGGTCAAAATACGCATCACCACCGATTTCGTCCGAGTCACTCACATCTCGACTCCGTATCCAGAACGTTTCCTCGTCTGTTACCGTCGTGGGGGACTGCATACTGCAGTCCACATTCGGAACGAATGTGAAGGCTCGCCTGCCGTGTGTGGTGAAAGTGAAAACAGGTTGAACTGCAGAAACAACTGCTCCTTACCGCTCGTCAGAATCCAGCACTCGAATCTGGTCACCGCGGACCGTCACCGGAATCGGAACCGTCGCCTCATAGAGTTCGACAGTAACCTGGTCTTTCCCTTCGTCGATACGCTGGACCTGTGCTTTCTCGCCTTTGAACGGTCCGGCAACGAGTTCGACAATATCTCCTTCCGCAATCCCTTCGACATCCGGAGTCGGCGAGAGGAAGTGCTCGACTTCGGCCATCGAGGTCTGTCCCTGAACGACACCGCGTGCGTGTGGAATCTCGTCGAGAATGCGCTCGAAGACCGAGTCATCCTCCGCTTCGACCATCACGTAGGAGGTGACCGAATCCGGCGCGAGCGCAGCGTGGATTGACGGCTCCTCGCGGTTGATAATCATATCAGCGACGGTCTCTTCCTGACTGGCGGTTGTTTTGACAGCAAATATTCCCATTGTCTCACCTCACAGCCCCGCAAGCAGGGCAAGTTGTTCCGCTGGTTCGGTTGGCGCGTCTGGAAGCCCCGGTCCGCCCGGAACGTACGTCATAAACACGAAGATGGCAAAGCCGATGAATCCGACGAGGAGGACACCAGCCCCGGCAATCTTCGCGACCTGGCTAAACTCGTTCCACGACGGCGTGCTCGCGAGCTTGAGCACCCGAATATACGAGCTCAGGTCAGTTGGTGTTTTCATGTTATCGGCCCTTGACGGTGCTCGCTTTTTTATCTATCGGCATCGGCCGGCCTGCGAGTGTCCCTTCGACCCAACAATGATACGCATTCAAACTAATACGAGGACGAAAAACATGACTGTCCCTCCGCCAGACGACACCCGACGACACGCCCTCCAACTGCTCTTTGCCGGCGGTGCGTTCGCCCTCGCAGGTTGTCTCTCGGAGGACGACGATGACCACGAAGACGACGATGACGGCCACGAGAACAACGGCGACGCAACCGACCACCCCACGTCCGACGACTCGAACGGAGCCACGTTCACCGTCGAATCCGTTGGCGACGACCGCACCCGACCGTGGGGACTTGCGTTCGTTCCGAAGACAACCGAACTGCTCGTCACCGAACGTGACCCCGGAGAGCTAATCCTGCTCGATTACGAGGACGAATCCGAAACGGCCCTTGACGGAATCCCGGCTGTCGATGCCGGAGGGCAAGGAGGATTGCTCGATGTGGCAGTGTACACTGATGAGACAAATTCTGAATCAGATGATGAACACGAAGTGTGGGTCTATCTCACCTACAGCGCCGAGAACGGCGACGGGGAGACCGCGACACACCTCGGCCGTGGCCGACTCGACCGGGATGGAAACCAACTCGATGAATTCGAGCAGATACACGTCGCCGAGCCGTTTGAGGACTCAACTGGTCATTACGGCTCTCGTGTCATCGTCGGCCCCGATGAACAGCTCTACATGACGACCGGCGACAGACAGTTCAAGAATTTCGGCCCGGAGCATATCTCACAGGATACAACGAGCGAATACGGCGCAACGCTTCGGCTGGAACTCGATGGCTCGATTCCGGATGACAACCCGTTCGTGGACGACTCCGACGTGCAAGATGGTATCTACAGCTACGGTCACCGCAACGCACAGGGGATGACTGTTCGACCCGAAACCGAGGAGCTCTGGCAGAGTGAACACGGCGAGGAAGATGGAGACGAACTGAATATCATCGTTGAGGGGGGCAACTACGGCTGGCCACTTACCCACACCGGCTGTCAGTACGGCACCGACGACCCAGTTGGTGAGCGACCCGAAGACCGAGATGATGTTGTCAATCCGGTCTACTACTGGGAGTGTACTACCGGTGGGTTTCCGCCGGCAGGGATGACCTTCTACGACGGGGAAGCATTCCCAGACTGGCAGGGTGACCTCTTTGTTGGAAACCTTGCCGGACAGTATCTCGGCCACTTTACTGTCGACGGAGAAGGCGTCGATGACGTCAGTGTCGAAGAACAGGAACCGCTTCTCCCGGACAAAGGCTGGCGAGTTCGGGACGTTGCCGTCGAACCTGACTCCGGAGAGCTGTACGTCGCTATCGACGACGAATCACAGCCGCTTGTCCGGTTGGTTCCAACCTGACCAACTGTCTCGTGGACACAGCAGTCGCTCGCAGTGCAATAAATAGGGAAAGGTGTTTCAGCAATTAGCCGAAGAGCTCGCCGAGGCCCTCGCCAGCGGCGTCGTCTTCTTCGTCGTCATCGTCATCATCTTCTTCTTCGGCTTCTGCCTCCTCGTCATCGTCATCTGCATCGTCGTCAGCAGCGGCGGCGCCGCCAGCAGCTGCGCCAGCGGTTGCCGGGACGGCTGCTGCTTCTTCGACAGCTTCGTCGATGTCGACGTCTTCGAGTGCAGCGACGAGCGCTTTGACGCGGGATTCTTCCACGTCGACGCCTGCTGCGTCGAGGACGGCCGTCAGGTTGTCTTCGTTAATCTCTTCACCGGTCTCGTTCAGGATGAGTGCTGCGTATACGTACTCCATTGTTATCCAAACATTGCCCCGAGTGCATCGCCGCTCTCTTCATCGTCGTCATCGTCATCATCTTCGTCGGCGTCCTCAGGGTCTTGGGTGTCTTGTTCATCTGCCGATTCATCGTCCTCCTCGACTGGCTCCGCTGCTGGTGCCTCGACGTCCTGAAGCTCCTCCGGCAGGGCTTCTTTGTCGTCAATCTGTGCGGCTAGCGCACGGAGCTGGCTGTCGGCCTTGCTGATGAGGTCGGGCATAACTGCCTCGTCCTCGATGGCCGCATGCAGCGCGAGGCTCTTTGCCTCGCCAGTCGCTTTCGAAAGCTGGAGCGGAACGGTCGCTGCGGTCGGGAAGCTTGCGTTGACGGCAAGGTTGCGTGCCTGGCCCGCTGCGGCAGCAATATCTGCCTCGTAGGCCTCGATATCGAGTTCGAGGTCCTCAGGTTCGAACAGCACGCCTTCCGCGAAGACGCCGCGAAGGTTGAGTCCAACCTCCTTTGGCTCGATTTCGAGCTCACCGAGCACGTTTGCCAAGTCAGCCGAAACCTCCTCGCCCGATTCGAGCACGGTCGAGTCTTCCATCACTTTGATGGACCCCTCGTCGATGCGGGCGTTTGCACCGACGCTCTGGAGCTCACCCACGAACGGTCCGGGGTCAACCCCCGTGTCACCCTCAGGGATGACGATATCGTTCGGGGCAACCTCGCCAGCATTGATTGGAGCGGACGTTTTGGACGCTTCCAGTTGCTGGTAGAGTCCGAACGGGTTGTCGTTCGTCCCGATAAGGCCGACCTGTCCACTCACGTAGGTTTTCAGTTCTTCGAATCCCTCGTCGACTTCGTCGAGCGCACGCTCAAGGAGCGTGTTACGGGAGACACGAAGTGCGGCTGTGCCGTAGAGTTCGCGGCGCATATCCTGTAGCTGTCGGCTCGGAATGCCCGTGATACTCACAACACCGACGCTGTCGTACTCCGCAAGGAACTCGACAATTGCGTCGACTTCCGTCTGTTTCCACTCCGGAATCGTCTCAGTCTTGCGTTCCTGTGTGCTCATCTCAGACCACCTCCACCGCCGGCCCCATCGTGGTTTTGACGTAGACACCGTCGATGTTGAGTGGGCCTTTTTCGAGGTTGGCTTCGAGACGGCGGATGATAACGTCGATATTATCCGCAATCTCTTCGGCGGACATGTCCTCCGCGCCAACGCGGGTGTGGAACGTTCGCCGGTCGCCACTGCGCAGTTGGACGGTGTTTTTCAGCCGTTCAATCAGCTCGACGACATCGTCGTCGGGGCTGATTGGGTCGGGCATTTTTCCTCGAGGACCGAGAACAGTACCAAGATATCGTCCGATATCCTGCATCATGCTCTCCTCCGCGAGGAAGAAATCCGTCTCTCCTGCGAGGTCTTTTGCTTTGTTGTCGTCGTCACCGAGGTCTGCCAGCTCGTCTGCATCCAGCACGTCGTCAGCAACTTCCTCGGCACGAAGGGCAGTTTCGCCCTCCGCAAACACGACGATAGAGGTCTCCTGACCGGTACCTTCCGGCAGGACGACACCCTCGTCTACACGATTCGATGGGTCGTTGAGGTCTAAATCACGCAAATTAATAGCGAGGTCAACCGTCTCACGGAAATTCCGTGGCGGGGCTTCCTCGAGTGCGCGAGAGACCGCTTCTTGTATCTCCTGGTCTGCCATTGTTCACCTCCGTAGTACGCCGATGGCTTCTACGGGTCAGTGAAACAGGCGGATGCCTGTCTCGCCCGAGAAAACGGTAATGCGACACTTAAAAGCGTCGAAGCGGCCGACGAGTGCCAGAGCGACGCATGCCCAGACAGCCACGAGAGAGGACTGGAAGAGTTCGAAGTTCCTATGCTGGTGTAGCAACTGCGTTTGGTCATGTACGTAGGTGCGCACGTTTCAGTTGCAGGCGGAGTCGATAACGCAGTCGACCGACAGCTCGACGTTGGCGGAAACTGTGGGCAGATATTCACGACCTCTCCGCAGGTCTGGCAGAGCCCCAACATCGAGAATGACGAAGCCGATGCATTCAAACAACAATCACTCGACGATGGAGTCGGCCCATGGGTCATCCACTCAGCCTATCTGGTGAATCTCGCGACGCCAAAAGATGGCCTCCGACAGAAGTCCATCGACAGTATGCAGGCCGAAGTGGATGCTGCCGAGCAGTTGGATATCCCCTACGTCAACGTCCACCTCGGGGCACACACCGGTGCCGGTGTCGAGCAGGGTATCGAGAACGCAGCAGAAACGCTCGATGCACTCGACGTTCCTGATGACGTTACCGTCCTCATCGAATCCGATGCCGGCAGCGGAACGAAACTCGGCGGTGAGTTCGAACATCTTCGCGATGTGCTTGAACAATCCGAGCAGGACCTCGAAGTCTGTCTCGATACAGCACACACCTTCGTCGCCGGATACGACCTCTCGACCGAGGATGGAGTCGAAGAGACGCTTGCGGAATTCGACGAAGTGGTCGGGCTCGACAAGCTCTCATTCGTTCACCTGAATGACTCGAAACATCCCTGTGCCAGTAACAAGGACGAACACGCCCATATCGGAGAGGGGGAAATCGGCGAAGAAGGAATGCGTGCGTTCATCAACCACGATGCAATCGAAGACGTGCCGCTGGTGCTCGAAACGCCGACGGAAGACGGCAAAAGCTACGCCTGGAATATCGAGCGCGTCCACGAACTTCGAGACTGACGAACAACGCCGTTTTGTGTGTCCTCGCGCTACAGCAGCCCATGCGCCGGTTCAGCGCCGAGTATCTCAGAGATACCCGTGACGGAATGTGGGACGATTCGCAGGACGCACTTGCTGGGCTCAACCTGGAGACCCGCGAGCGCGTCCTCGATGTCGGCGCTGGGACTGGCGAGCTGACGCGTGTCCTCCGAGCGAGCGTTCCCGGAGAAGTCCTCGCATTCGATGCCGACAGGGAACTCCTTTCGCACATCGACCCACCCCGAATACAGGGCGATGCAACGAGATTGCCATTCAATGATGGTGCTTTTGACCTGGTCGTCTGTCAGGCACTTTTAGTGAATCTGCCGACACCCGAGTCGGCGTTGGCCGAGTTCGCTCGGGCCTCGCGTGACAGGGTTGCCGTCATCGAACCGGATAACAGCGCCGTCACCATTGACTCGACCGTCGACACCGAATCGCCACTGGCTCGTCGCGCCAGAGACGGTTATCTGGATGGTGTCTCAACCGACGCAGCCCTCGGGGAAGCACGCGAACTGTTCGACCGGGTTGGGTTGACTGACATCACAGTAAGACAGTACAACCACACACAGGAGATTGCACCGCCATACTCAAAACGGGCGCTCGAAAGTGCCCGGATGAAAGCGAGCGGGCGTGGCCTGGAGCGAGACCGAGAAACGATTTTGGCCGGCGACACGACTCCGGACGAGTTCGACCACCTCAGAGAGGAGTGGCGCAAGATGGGGCGGGATGTTATCGAGCAGATGCAAGACGAGACCTATCGGCATCGGCAGACCGTCCCGTTCTACGTAACAACTGGGCGCGTATCGAGGGAGTAGCACTTCTTGAAGTGCAGATGCGTCTGGGGCAAACAGGGGAGCCAATCGAGACATGCAGAGAACCAGCGTGCTCGCTCCCACTCCCGCAGACACGCTGGTGTCACTGGTCAGGTCATGGGCAGCCTGGTTCGTGATTGGATATAAAAAGAAGGAGAACAGTGGTCAGACGACATCCCCGCGAACGCTCACACCGTCCTGTTGCTCACGGAATCGCTGGACTGCTTCAGCAGCGCGTTCGGCTTCGGCAGCCTCAAGCGAGAGCATTTCGAACGCGCCGGAAAGTGGTGGAAACACGTACTCGCCGTTCCGGAGTTTCTCCAAGGCATCGGGCGAACGCTGTCCATCAAGATAGAGACAGACACCACGAGGGTCGAGCAGTTCCTCGAAATTATCGCGAGCCTGTGCGCCGGCGAGTCGCTGCGTGACGTTGTTTTCGAAGCCGGTGTTACAGACCTCGAGATGGATTGGCTCCTCACCGTCGAGTAGATGGGCAGCGAGACACCGCTCGGGCGCAGCGTAGCCGTTTGGATTCGCCCGAAGATACTCCGGAAATTCGCGTGCCCACTCGGTGCGAACTGTCTGTCCGACACCCTCGATGCCGTGAGTCTCCTGAAACTCCTCGCCGCCGTCATCATCAGTCAGCAGAATCTCCTTCGTGAGATAGATATCAAGCCGGTCGACCGGGTCAAGCCCGAGTGCGAGGTCTCCGAACACCCAGACCTCACGGATTGGGACCGGCATTGGCTCCGCTTCGATCGTTGCAAGTAGTTGTTCAACGCGGTCGACTGCCTGCTCGCGTGACCACTCGTCCATTGGCTGTCGTTCGTGTTCGATGGGCAAAACCTTGCGGACGTATCGGTTCCACAGGGGTATCGACAGCAACTAGTCGCTGGAATCGGCTGGCTCGCGGTCGATAACGACTTCGTGGATTTCGATATCCCCGAACTTCGGCGGCTCATCGCTCGGCTCTTCGGCCCAGATATCCTCGTCAGCGCTCCCCATGTTTGCCCGTTTGAACGCCTCACTACCCATGTATTGCCGAAGGTGGTCTCGTGATTCCCAGAAGCTCAGGGCGACGTGGGTGTCTGCTTTGACGGGAGCGAGTACTTTGAACCCGAGAAATCCCGGCTGTTCGGTGACGCCATAATCGGTCTCGAACCGTTCAAGGAAAGCGTCGCTCCGGCCCTCCGCAATCCGGTGTCGGTGTGCAACAGCAATCATTACGGATTGGCCTATGGATGCAAGCGGTATCATCGTTACTAACGAAGAGTGGGTAGTTATTAAGTGACGACGCAGACGGGTCCCATCGAGAGACGAAAACATCAACCGCGCTGATACCCAACGACGCCCTAATGGAGTGTGACAAGTGCAACGAATCCGCGGTCATGCACGCCGCCTATTCCGGTGCCCATCTCTGTGCGGACCATTTCTGTCGCTCCGTCGAAGAGCGTGTTCGTCGCCGTGTGCGCGAGGATAACCTCCTCCCTGATGACGCGACCCCCGAGAATCCCGAAACGTGGGTCATCGGCCTCTCGGGCGGGAAAGACAGCGTCGTGTTAACCCAGATTCTCCACGAAACCTTCGATGCCGACCCACGAATCGAACTGGTCGCGCTCTCGATTCATGAGGGAATCGAAGGCTACCGCGACAAAAGTCTGGATGCCTCTCTGGAGTTAACCGACGACCTCGATATCCGCCACGAAGTCGTCACCTACGAAGATGAGTTCGACGTACAGATGGACAACGTTGTCGAGGACGACCCCGAAGGGATGGCAGCCTGTGCCTACTGTGGCGTGTTTCGCAGGGATATTCTCTCCCGGTATGCGACCGAACTCGATGCTGACAAGCTTCTGACTGGTCACAATCTTGATGATGAAGCCGAAACGGCGTTAATGAATTTTCTCGAAGGCGATGTCAAGAAAATTTCACAACAGTTCGATGCCAGTATCGGGCCGTTTCCGGAGAAAAACCTCGATGGCACTCGCGATGAGAGTCCGGGAAAAAACGACGGCTACACTCGCGACGTGACTGCCGAGTTCATCCCGCGCGCGAAGCCGTTACGAGATATCCCCGAAAAGGAGGTTGCCCTCTACGCCCACATCCGAGAGCTCCCGGCACATATCACGGAGTGTCCACACGCCGATGAAGCCTATCGGGGAGAGATACAGGAGTTACTCTACGAACTCGAAGACCGTCATCCTGGAACCCGTCATTCAATCATGGCAGGGTACGAGAAGCTAGCTGCGCTGGCAGCCGATGCACATCGAGATGAATCCGCACTCGATGAGTGCGTCGAGTGTGGGGCACCAACGACGGGCGACCGCTGTCGGAAATGCGGACTGCTTGCGTCGCTCGAAGCGGTCTGAGTTCCAAAAGAAAACGCAGGAACGACAGCTATGGGAGAGTCAGTTATTCCGTGCGGATAACGTCGAGGCCGTTCTGACTGTCGACGCTGTTGCTTCCGCCATCGGTTTCGCCGAACTCGCGGTTGTTCTGGACGTTCGTTGATGCATCGAACGATTGGGTCTGGGTGTCATCCAGTCCCTCGATAGCCTGGCGGGATTTGTCCGCCTGTTTCTGTGTCGTTGGGCCGAGCACCTGCGCGCTGTGGACACCAGTCATGATGGCCATCACGCGCACTTTGCCTTTGTATTCTTCCTGAATGCGTGCGCCCCAGATGACGTTCGCACTCGCGTCAAGTCGGTTGGTGATGTTCTGGGCGATGCCCTCTGCTTCCTGTAGCGTCAGGTCCGGTCCGCCAGTGATGTGGACGAGTCCGCCGCTTGCGCCGCGGTAGTCGACATCGAGTAGCGGATGGTTCATCGCATCCTTGACGACCTCTTCGGTCTTGTTTTTGTCCTGTGTCTCACCGACCAGCATGACAGCGACGCCACCTTGGTTCATGATGGCAGTCATGTCAGCGTAGTCGAGGTTGATGAGCGATGGCTGCGTAATCGTCTCGGAGATTCCCTTGACGGTCTCGGCGATAATCTGGTCCATAACCGAGAACGCCTTGCCGATTGGGAGGTTCGGGACGTAATCGAGCAGACGGTTGTTATCGAGGACGATAATCGAGTCTGCCTCGTCCCGGAGACGCTCGAGTCCTTCCTCGGCTTTGACCGTCCGCGCGCGCTCGACGTTGAACGGCGTCGAGACCATCCCGACGACGATTGCACCGCGTTCTTTTGCGATTTTCGCGACAACGGGCGCAGCACCGGTACCGGTACCGCCACCCATTCCAGCGGTGACGAA
>LKNH01000020.1 GCA_001564135.1 Halobacteriaceae archaeon Tc-Br11_E2g27
AAGAAGGTTGGGTTGAGTAGAATAGTTATTCGACGGTCTGAGTGATGGCAGAAACAAGCGAATCTGCGAGTTCGTTTGCACGCGCAGATTCGCGTGCTTCGGCATAGACACGGATGACTGGCTCCGTTCCACTCGGCCTCGCAAGCACCCAGCCATCGCCATAATCGAGGCGATATCCATCCGTCGTTTCAACCGGGACATCGGCTGTTTCGGCTGTCTCTTCGATGGCCTGAATCATCTGCTGTCGTTCAGCATCGGAGCGATAGGAAAGGTCGTGACGAACCTTATCGTAGCCGTTGAACGGTTCAACAACTTCGCTTGCAGTACGTTCAGTTAACAGTTCACAAAATCGAGCCGCAGTATACGCACCGTCGCGTGCGATGCGGAATCCGGGGAAAATAATGCCACCGTTCCCTTCGCCAGCAATTGGAATCGTCTCACCGTCAGCAAGTAGCTCTCGGATGGCAGTAATAATGTAGGTACTGCCGATAGGGGTGAGTTCTAGCGACGCACCAGCGTCGGTGACTGCGTCGACCAACACCTGTGATGCGTTGACAGCAGAGACAACAGTATCTTCTGGTGATAGCTCAGCGGCTGTGAGTGCTGCAAGCGCGGCGTCGCCATCTATCAGGGAGCCAGTTTCGTCGACGAACATTGCGCGGTCAGCATCGCCATCATGGGCAATCCCAAGGTCTGCATCGCTTGTTCGGACAGCACGGCAAAGCTCAGCGAGATTCTCGGCAACAGGCTCAGGGTCACGGCCGGGGAACCGACCATCAGGCTGGCCGTTGAGGGTCTTGACGGTACAACCCAACTTCCGGAAGAGGTCAGGACTGGTGAGACTGCCCGCACCATGTCCTGGGTCGACAACGACAGTGAGGTCAGCAGTAGCAATGTTGTCCCTATCGACAGCAGTCAACACCTCATCTCGGTATCGCCGTCTCGCGTTATCGACCTGCGTGACAGAACCGCTTGAGCGCCACCCGGTAAGAGCCGGTTTTTCATCGAGTTGTGATTCGACGGTATCGATTGTATCCCGGGTGAGTTCAACGCCGTCCGGTCCACAAAGCTTGATGCCGTTATACTCGGGTGGGTTGTGTGAGGCGGTTACGATAATCCCTGGAATCCCCTCACGGCCGCAGTAGGACTGGACTGTCGGTGTTGGACAAATACCGATATCGTCGACGGCACAGCCGGTGCTCATGACTCCGCTCGAAACCGCAGTGGCAAAGAGTTCCCCGCTCAGCCGTGTATCCCTCCCAACGGCAACACGAGTGGCATCGAATCGGTCACGATAAACCGCACCAGCGGCCTGTGCCACTGCGAGCACATCCGCTGGCGTGAGTTCCTCCAGTGCGATTCCTCGGACGCCACTTGACCCAAATACCTCCATTCGGTCGTGGAGTGGAGCCCTGCTGGCATAGTGGTTGCGCTCTCTTTGCTTTCCTATCGATTCGATAATACGAGCGATTGATCAAACCAGTCTTTTATCGATCGCTGGTGAAAAACAGGTATGACTGATATTGTCGAGAAAACCGAAAGGTACGAACAGTTACTCGCAGAAGCGCTTAGCGAGGCAGAAGTCGCCTCACCAGCTGATTCACCGCTCGGGGAGGCTGCCGAAGATTGTGTAGAAATGGCAGCGTCGTATCTCGACGATGGCCGACACTTTCGTGAAGAAGATGACTTCGTAAACGCACTGGCATCGTTTTCCTACGGCCATGCGTGGCTTGATGCCGGAGCCAGAATCGGTGTCTTGGACGTTCCTCGGGAGGGGCACCTTTTTACAGTGTGAATGGATTCCACACAGATATTCCGTATAGCTTATATACTTCAAATATAGTCAGTATTCTGTTGTTAACGCGAGTTAATCTCCTGAAGCAGACGAAAACAGCCTCCATTTGGTGATTATCCGATGAAGTGGTGTGTGATACGGTACCAAAAACACCGAAAAGCATTTATATCTTTGTGACTAACTATTAGGTAACTCCTCATCACCTGAGGGTAATGTACGTTACTTCTTAGGCAACCATTGAGGTGATAGCTATGACAGAAACACGAACACAGCGACGGATGACCACGACAACGGAACAGCAATCAGAAACGGAACAGACCGACGTCTGTCCGGAGTGCAGCGGACGGCTTATCAATGATACCGAGCACGGCGAGACGGTATGCCAGGAATGTGGCCTGGTTGTCGAGGAAGATGAAATCGACCTTGGTCCCGAATGGCGGTCGTTTGACGACGAGGAAAACAAATCACGCGTTGGTGCGCCCACGACAAACATGATGCACGATAAGGGCCTCTCGACAAACATCGGCTGGCAAAACAAGGATGCCTACGGGAATGCACTCTCCAGCCGTCAGCGCGAAAAGATGCAGCGCCTGCGCACCTGGAATGAGCGGTTCCGCACCCGTGATTCGAAAGAGCGCAACCTCAAACAGGCTCTCGGTGAAATCGACCGGATGGCAAGCGCACTCGGTCTCCCGGAAACCGTCCGAGAAACCGCCAGTGTCATCTACCGACGCGCACTGGAAGATGACTTGCTCCCCGGCCGCTCCATCGAGGGTGTCGCGACAGCCTCGCTCTATGCATCTGCTCGACAGGTCGGCAACCCACGCTCGCTCGATGAAGTTGAGCGTGTCTCACGTGTCGACCGCATGGAACTCACCCGAACCTACCGATATCTGATTCGAGAACTCGAACTGGAGATTCGGCCAGCAGACCCGGAGAGCTACGTCCCACGGTTCGTCTCGGAACTCGGACTTGGCGATGAGGTCGAACGTGAAGCACGACGCCTCATCCAGGATGCACGCGAACAGGGAATCCTGAGCGGGAAATCACCCGTTGGCCTTGCCGCAGCAGCAATTTACGCTGCATCACTGCTGACCAACAAAAAGGTAACTCAGAGCGCTGTCGGCGACGTCGCTGACATCTCCGAAGTGACCATCCGCAACCGCTATCACGAACTCCTCGATGCACAGGCAGAAGCCTGAAATCGAACGGAGCCCTGTCGCTGTGTTCTGTCTTATCTTCATTAATTTTCACAAACGTTTTTGACCTAGCAGTGTGTGTTACTTACACGCATGGACCAGACACAGGTGCGGTTGCTTTGTCCTGAGTGTGGTAAAGCGTGGCAATCAAAACCCCGTGAGCTTCCGGAATCCCAGCGAGTGTTTCACTGTCCGAACTGTTACAATTCGCGCCATCTTTCCGAGTTTCTCCGGACAGAGCATGACCTACAGACGTTACAGCAACTTCAGTAAGCGTGTCGTTCGACTGTCGCTATGAAGAGGTTGGAGAGCGAGCGCCGCATGCAGTGCATTTGAGCAGTTCGGCACCTTGCTCTCTCACGATTTCGGTATCTGGGAGACCACATTCCCCACAGAGGACATACTGTTCTGCGTACGCTTCGATAGCCTCACGAACGCGTCGTTCGTTAAACTCACCGGTGAGTCGAACGCGTCCGCTTTCATCGATGTGTGCGCTCGTTCCAACTTCATCCTGTAGAAACTTCATGACATGGTCCGGTTCGCGGCTGAAATCGTCACACACAGTCTGGAAATTTTCAAAGACGGTGACGTGTCCTTCCTGACGAACGTTGGGGTCTGGAATACTGAATCGACCTGAGCTCGTCTCGATATCCGGGGTTTGCTCGATTCCTCGGTCGAGCATCTCATCGTAGTCCATACGGGAAACCGAGTTCTCCAGCCTAAAGTGCTTCGCGTTTTCGAATTCACTCGCTGTCCGTAACTTCCGCAGGGACGCCAATAACAGTCTCTCCCGGTGGCACATCCTCCGTGACAAGGGAGTTTGCCCCGACCTGAGCACCCGCTCCAATTGTAACGCCAGGTAACACGGTCGCGCCTGCACCAATCATTGCACCTTCACCGATAACGACCTTGCCTGTTCGATATTCGTCCTGTAGAAACTCATGGCAGAGAATCGTCGCATCGTAGCCAATGATGACGTTATCCTCGACGGTGATAAGCTCCGGCCAGAACACATCTGGTGTCGATTCAAGCCCCCAGGCGACGCCCTCACCAACTGTCATTCCGAGTTTTCGGTACAGGACTCGCTTGAGCGTGAGACTTGGTGAGATACGACAAAACAGAATAACGATGTAATTCAACGCGACACGAATCGGATGCCGGGTAGCATACCACCGGTGCAACGAGTTGTGGATGCCCTGCCGGGGATGAGCGATAGTTCGGTCAAGCCGACTGGTTACACGGTCGGGCGAGGAGTCTGTCTCATCACCATCCTCGTCCGGATTCGTGCTGGTATCCATACTGGAGCAGTGCTCACTCGCCGCGAAGCTCGTTCATGTGGTCGATACGGCGCTGGACGAGCTCCGGCTTTCCGATATCCGACCGCATTCGAAGACCCTCGCCAGCCGCCGAGTCAAGTGCCGCCTGTGCAATCTCTTCGGCCTCGGAAATCGTCTCTCCAAGCCCGACCACAGCAAACGAGCGAGAGGTAGTCGTATAGATTCCATCATCACGTTCGTCAACGCTCGCATAGAACAGTTGTGCCTCACCCGCACTTTCCTCGTCGATGCCAACACGTGCGCCGGATTCAGGGTCAGTTGGGTAGCCAGCAGGGACCGCATATTTACAGACGGTGGCCTGCTGAGCAAACGTGAGTTTCGGGAGGGACTGCTCTTCCCGTGCAGCCACGAGAACATCGAGAAACTCTGTCTGTAAGATGGGAAGCGTGTTCATCGCCTCCGGGTCGCCAAAGCGGGCGTTATACTCGATGACTTTGAGCCCATCTGCCGTGAGCATGAACTGTCCGTAGAGCACCCCTTTGTACCCATCTAGGGCATCGACGGTCGCTTGGAGAATATCGACGGCTTCGAGATACTCCGCTTCGGTCATAAACGGTAACGAAAGTCCAGCATCGCTGTAAGAGCCCATGCCACCCGTGTTGGGCCCTTCATCGCCCTCATAGGCGCGTTTGTGGTCCTGGATAGCTGGCGTAACCCGAAGTTGCCCGTTTGCAACAAACGCCTGTACAGTGAACTCCTCGCCCACAAGTCGTTCTTCGAGGACAATCCGGTCGTAATCGGAATCTCGAATGTATTCCTTTGCCTCCGCTGCACTGACCTGGTCACCCATGACTTTCACGCCTTTTCCCCCGGTCAACCCTGCAGGTTTGATAGCAAGGTCGCCGTCGTATTCGTCGATGTAGTCACAGGCGCTTTCGGCATCCTCAAACGTCTCGAAATCGGGGCAGCCAGGGATGTCGTTGGCCTTCATAAAGCGCCGCTGAAACGCTTTGTCCGTCTCGATTCGTGCCTCGGTTTCCTGCGGGCCGAACGCATAGATACCAGCATCATCGAGCGCATCGGCAACGCCAGCGGCCAACGGCGCCTCCGGCCCGATTACCGCAAGCGTTGCATCGACATCCTGTGCGTAGCTCCGAACCGCAGTTGGATTCGTCGTATCAAGCGTTTTAAACTCTGCTGCGAGACGGGAAATTCCAGGATTTTTGTTTCCAGCACAGGCATAGAGTGTCACGTCGGAATCGGAAAGCGAACGAGCGATGGCATGCTCACGGCCACCGCCACCAACCAGCAGCACTGTCTCTTCCATACGTGTAGGCCCGGCCGAATCATGTGTAAAGCTTCCGCTTGGGGTCGGTCTAAAGGTCGGTTCGGCGGAACTGTGCGTATCCCAGTCCCAGTGTCAGCCCAATCCAGACCATGAGGACCACAAATGCCACCTCCGGCCCGACGTACCAAGGAGCCTCAGCACTCGAAAGCGTCGGTGTGAGGCCAGGTTCCAAGTCGAACAGCGCATCCACGATACGGTTGTACGATTCGACCGGAGACGCAAGTTGGACAAGCAATGCCCAGTCTGGCAATTGCAGATTTGGAGGGTTGAACCGCCAGAGAACAGTTATCAGGGCATCCCAGAACATAACCAGTATAATATACGCACCGAATGCGCCCGCAGTCACCTGTCTGCCGGACCGCAAGACCATCGAAAGCCCAATAGCGATAGCCAAAAACGCAACGCCGTACACGACGTTCAATCCGACAAAGAGGAGATACGAACCGACAGGTGGGTTGTCATACAATGTGACGACAACTGCAAACATCGCACCTAGGGCAAGCAAGATTGGAACGGCAAGGACAAGCGCCCTCCCAACAAACTTGCCGAGTACAATATCACGTCGTGTGTGTGGAAACGAAAGCAACAGTGCGATTGTCCCGGAACGTCGTTCCTCAATGACTGCTTTGTACCCAATCACGATAGCGACAATCGGAACAATAATGCCGAATCCTTCGGCTGTCAACATAACAAATGGTTCGACAGCAGAGCCTTCGTCAACCCAGCCGACATATGCAAACACTGCAACGAGGAGTCCAAACAGAGCGAGCAACGCCCAGAGTCCACGCGACCGTATCGAGTCCCTGATATCCTTCCGGGCGACGGTTTGCCAACTCATAGGTCCACCTCCCTGAACCGCCGATAGCCAACAGAGAGCGGAAGGACTACCCAGAGCAAAAACAATACGAGCCCAGCCCATTCGTTCAGAAACCACGGAGCGTCGCCACCAAAGTACGTGCTCATCGATGTCCCTTCGAAAAAGCCAGCAACGATGCGGTCATACAGCGGTATCGGCTGGGCCTGATGCACAAACACGACTCCTGCAGGGAGGTCACCGTGGGCAAGACCCAGCCGTTCCAGTGCGAACAGCAGACCAGTTTCGATTTCATCCCAGATAACCACAAACACGAAAAAGACAGCAAACGCTGACAGGGTTGCAAGCTGTTTCGAACGGGTAAGCGTCGAGAGCGTCAACCCGATTCCAAAGAAGATGACCCCAAACAAGAGCGTCAATACAATGTAGAGAAGATAGGCAAAAATGGATGTGACAGTCACCGACCCATACGGATAGAAGACAAGGACTGCCGCACCAACAAGGCCGATGACGACAGCACCCAGAAGCGCAATGCCACGCCCACAGAGTTTCCCGACAACGACGTCACGTCGAGAATGTGGCATGCCAAGAACAAGAGCAAGTTGGCCGGCACTCCGCTCACTGACGATAGCGTTGTATCCAAGTAACAATCCAATCAGCGGTAACAGAATCGACACTGCTGTCACCATGTAGCCGGCAAAACCACCGAGCGTGATATCGCCGGTTGTGTTGAGTGGGAAAACATAGGCGCCGATAAGACAGGCGAAAATAAACAGGTAGACGAGATACCTGACCAGCCTCGATTGGCGGATTTCCGCGTACTCTTTCCGAGCGATTGCTTGCCAACTCATCTGTTATCTCCCATCCGGTGTCGATGCCTCACCTGTATACTGGGCAAACATATCCTCAAGCGATGCTTCCTCTGTGCGGAAGTTCTGAACGTCGATTCCAGCGTCAGCCAGTGAGAGTAAAATGTCCATTTTTGCATCGTTTGTACATGTCACCTCGATGTTGTGGCCATCCTGTCCAAGCCAGACCGTTTCAACACCGTGAAGCGCCTCAATATCATCAAGCACGGGGTCAGTAATGTGGTCAACAGAGATGGTCAGTTTGGTTCCGCCGCCGAGTGACTGACGGAGCCCTTCGATGGTGTCGATGGCGACAAGCTGTCCGTCGTTGAGAATGCCAACCCGGTCACAGACTGCTTCGACCTGTTCTAGGATATGACTGGAAAAGAACACGGTCGCTCCGCGTTCGTTTTCCTCGCGGATGATATTGCGCATCTCTCGTGCACCGTTCGGGTCCAATCCGGTCGTTGGCTCATCGAGCACAAGCAAATCCGGCTCGCCAGCGAGTGCCATCGCCAGTACCAGCCGCTGTGCCATCCCCTTTGAGTAGCCTCCTGCCGGGCGGTTCGCATCGGGTCCAATTCCAACCCGATGTAACAGTTCCATCGGGTCGTCATCAGCATCTTTCGAGTCGATCGCAAACTCAACGTGCTGTCGCCCTGTCAGCCGGTCATACACCGCATATCCTTCCGGCAGAACCCCCATCTTGTCACGTGCCAGTTCCCCATCCTGTTGGCAGTCATGCCCAAAGATACGGACAGTGCCCTCCGTGGGGCGGACAAAATCCAGAAAGATGTTAATCATCGTCGATTTGCCGGCTCCGTTTGGCCCCAGGAATCCAAATATTTCGCCCTCTTCGACCGCAAATGACACCCTGTCGAGCGCGGTCAGTGTTTCATATCGTTTGGAAATATCCTGAACATCGATTGCAACCATAGTCTGTACAGTTGTTCTACTGGACGCACTTTATTACTGGCGTCGAGTTTCTGTCTGAGAAATCGATTTGGCCTCCCTCAACGCACCGGCTGTCGCTGCGGAACGTGAGTTTTATTCGACCCAGCGAGAAAGCCGTGGTATGGATACGGCCGAACGGCTCGACCTCGTGACCAGACACACCGAGGAAGTCGTAACAAACGAAGAGCTCGAAGAACTGTTCGACGACGGAACGCCGTCGGCCTATATTGGATACGCGCCGACCGGTGAGATGCATATTGGCCATTTCACAACAATGCGAAAGCTGGCCGACTTTCTCGATGCAGGCGTCGACGTGACGGTACTCATTGCAGACCTCCACGCCCATCTTGATGACGAAAAAAGCCCATTTGAGTTGCTTGAGTATCGGAGTGAGTATTACCAAGAAGCAATCGAAGGGATGATTGAAGCCGCCGGAAGTGACCCAGAAGATATCACGTTCGTCCGCGGGATGGATTATCAGCTTGATGAGGAGTATACCCTTGAACTGTACCGGATGGCAGCAGAGACGACACTCTCTCGCGCACAGCGAGCAGCGAGTGAAGTTGTCCGCGAGAGCGAGAGTCCGAACCTCGGCGGTGTCATCTATCCGCTGATGCAAGCACTCGATGTGAAGGCGCTTGAAGCGGACATCGCCTACGGTGGCATCGACCAGCGTGGCATCTATATGCTCGGTCGTGAACTACTCCCGGACCACGAGTGGGACGCACCAGTCTGTGTCTTTGCACCGTTGCTCTCTGGACTGTCCGGCGGCAAAATGAGCGCATCGGATGCGAGCTCGAAAGTTAACCTCACGGACACATATGAGGAAATCGAGGATAAGCTCAACGGGGCATACTGTCCGATGGGCGAACGCGAAGAGAACGGTGTCCTCGAATATCTCGAGTATCTCGTTTTCCCGGTGCTTGCCGAACAGGATGAGCCATTCGTCGTAGAACGGCCCGATGAATACGGTGGTGACCTGGTCTACGAAAGCTACGACGAACTGGAGGGGGATTTCCTCAGCGAAGAACTTCACCCAGCAGACCTGAAACCTGCCGCTGCAAGCGCAATATCGACAGTTATCGACCCGATTCGTGAACGGCTGTCTGAGCACGAAGAGCTGCTTGCGTCGGCCTATCCCGAAACCTACGGCGATAACTGAGCGATAGACAGAGCGAACGGGAGTCCCAAACACTCAGATATTCATTTGCAACCGACCATGACTACAGACAAGAACGAATCGGAGGGCGAAACAACTGATTCTCACCGGAGTACGTCGGAGGTTCGCGACGTATACGACGAGATTGCGCCACATTTCTCAAAAACCCGTGCCTACCCATGGCCGGAAGTCGAGTCGTTTCTCGCCGAGCAATCCGGATACCGAGGGCTTGATATCGGCTGTGGAAACGGTCGCCATACGACCGTGCTTGCTGAGTGCTGTGACTGTGCGGTTGGCCTTGATCTGAGTCGGTCGCTTCTTGGAGAAGCTTCGGAGATACACTCAACTGAAATTGCCAGCGGAGCCATTCAGTTTCTGCAAGGAGATGCCGAATCACTCCCACTTGTCGATAACAGCGTCAAAGTGGCTATCTATATCGCCACAATCCACCATCTACCCACCAAAGAACAGCGCATCAAAAGTTTACGAGAGGTCGGTCGCGTTCTTGACACCGAGGGTGTTGCGCTGGTCAGTACGTGGAGTACCATCCATGACCGGTTCGACGGTGACGGCGAGTCCGAAACTGGATTTGATACGATGGTCGACTGGACGCTTCCAGGCGGTGAAACCATTCCTCGATATTATCATATCTATTCACCGGCTGAGTTTCGTCGCGATATCGGAGAGGCGGGACTTGATATCGAGTTGTTCGAACGCTCCAGTGGTAACTGTTATGTGACAGTTACAGACAATAGTTAGTGTTCCCGAACTAGCACGAGTGCATCCTCTCCATCACCATAATAGCCCGGAATGCGTCTGGCGTAGCGAAAGCCATGCTCGTGATAGAGTGACAGTGCAGTGTCATTGCTTTCTCGAACTTCGAGTTTGACAGTATCGACGCTGCCATCGAGCACCCCGAGTCCGCGAGTCAGGAGTGCACTCCCAATACCGTTCCCTCGATAAGATTCGTGGACTGCGATATCTTTTATATGTCCGACCGTTCCGGTGTGAGTTGTTGTCGTATCTGCGACAACGTAGCCGAGAATATGGCCGTCTTCTGCAACGAGAAAACCGGGGCTTGTGAGGAACTGCTCGAAAATTTCAAACGACCACGGCTGTGAAAACGAGGACTGTTCAATGCGAGCGACCGCAAGTAAATCGGCGCGCTCGGCTTGCCGAATGCGTATCTGCGCATCTGGCTGGGGAACAACAGCGGTCACAGATAGCTCTATGAGTACCTGGAATAAATGATTGATGGCCAGAAGCCGTAAACAAATTATGGACCACAAAGTTCATAAGAGTTTATTCCCAATTAACAGGTGCACCCAATACTGGGTGCCACCCCCCACCCCCCACCCCCATCAACTCTCTACGTGAATCCCCTTTCGTTTTCACGTTTTTTCGAACTGTTCCTGAGTTTCAACACCGGTTAAAACGGCCAGTAGCGAACGTTATTACTAAACCACTGGACCTTGTTTTGAGGTATATGCAGCCGGTACAGCGCGCTGAACCGCAGAGCTTTGACCGCGTGCTCACCTCGATGTGTACGGAACCTCATCCAAAAGCGCGCGAGGCAGCAGAACGATTTCTGGCAACGAACCCCGGCGACCCAGGAACGTACGAAACTGTCGCACAGTTGGAACGAGAAGCGGTTGAATTACTCGGGACTGTTACACAACTTGAAAACCCGGCGGGCTACATTACGAGCGGTGGAACGGAAGCGAACATTCAGGCTGTTCGAATCGCTCGGAATCGCTCACAACGTTCGGAGCCGAATATTGTCGCACCGGATAGCGTCCATTTCAGTTTCAGGAAGGCGGCAGAGTTGTTGGGAGTTGAGCTGCGCACGGCACCAGTGAAAAATTACCGCGCTAACGTTGAGGCGATGAACGAACTTATCGACGAGGATACAGTCGGTCTTATCGCCGTCGCTGGTTCCACGGAATACGGCGTGGTCGACCCGATTCCTTCGATTGCGGAGCTCGCAGTTGACCATGATATTCTCTGTCATGTCGACGCTGCCTGGGGAGGCTTCTTTTTGCCATTCACTGACTTTGAGTGGGACTTTTCTGACGCACCGATTGATACAATGACAATCGACCCTCACAAAGCAGGACAGGCAGCAGTTCCGGCCGGTGGGTTATTAGCTCGGTCCGAACGTCTGTTCGATTCGTTGGCTATCAACACACCATATCTCGAAACCACCTCTCAGATTACGCTTACAGGAACTCGTAGCGGAGCAGGAGTCGCAAGTGCTGTCGCAGCGATGGAAGCGCTCTGGAAAGAGGGCTATCAAGAGCAGTATGAACGGTCGATGGCGAACGCGGAGTGGCTTGCAACACAACTACGCGACCGCGGGCACGACGTATTCGGTCCGGAACTTCCCCTCGTGACGGCCGACCTCTCCGTGCCGATGACGGATGAACTCCGTGAGCGGGACTGGCGAGTGTCGAAAACTGGCGCTGGCGAGATGCGCATCGTCTGTCAACCACACGTCACACGGTCGATGCTTCGGTCGTTTGTTGCAGATTTAGATTGGTACTGAACTGGGGCTGGTGCGCGTACTGCTACCGATATTTTAGACAGTATCAAGGATTCTGTGTATCCAGCGAAGCCAACTCCGAAAGCACCGCTGTCCGTGCGACAAGCCGGTCATGTTGGTTTTGAAAGAGAGTTTGTGCCCGTCCCCACGCTTCCGTATCAACGGTAAAGGACACACCGGGATAGTGGACGCCGGTAAGAATGAGTGGCTCAGGAGGTGCTGGTTCGACACCAGCAGGCCCGGAAACCGGCTCCGCAGAGAGAAGGGTATCGAGCGCATCAATCGAGCGGTCCCCGATAGCAATTGCGTTCACGATTGAGACCAGACGTCGAACGAGTTGCCGTGCAAATCCATCGGCAGAGAGGGTAATCCGAAAGACGTGTTCATCTCGACTGACCTGGGTCGTAAGCGTTCGAACTGTTCCTTTCTCATCAGGCGTAAAATTATGAAAGTCGTGTGTCCCTGAGAGGCTAGACAGGACAGTCCGAAGCAGTTCCTCATCGGCTGCTGGTGCATACAAGAGATACGTATATTCGCGTCTTTCGGCATCGTGAGTTGCATGGAATGAATCCCCGACTGATGCACTAGCCCATGCCCGTATTGCTGGTGGCAGTTCGCTATTAAGCGCCCGTGGCGTGAGCCATTCAGGTGCAGCAAAGGCCACAGTTTGGTGTGTCGCCGAGACGCCTCTATCAGTCCGTCCAGCAGCCGCATATCCGTTGGGCTTCGGTTCGGATTCGGGTACGATATCAAGCGCAACCAGCGCATCAAAGACTGTCCCTTCAACGGTGGAGACAGTTGGCTGGCGCTGAAATCCAAAATAGTCTGCACCATCGTATGCAAGTCGGAACGCGCGCACAGCGACCTGTCAGGGTGCGCGTATCTTGTAGGTTCCGTCTGCAACACAGCGTTGGTGGTTACGCGTCTCAGATATCCGCACCGAGGACAACTGCGGTACGGTCGGTTCCTGAGATGGTTGTAAACTCCCGTTCACTGAGCGTTTCGCCGGGACAGCACTCCGGTTCCTCGGTATCTCTGGTCACGGCAACAGGGCCGAACGAATACGTTCCAGTCTCATCAAGTCCATCCGGTGCCTGAACGAACGTTACAAGCCCCTCGTATGAGGACTGCGGTTCGTCAACACCGAAATAGACGTATGTGCCACCACCTTCGACTGCTGCGGTTGCCTCGATATCCCCGTGTGATTCATCCACTTCCCATCCTTCAGGAACGAAGTCTCGGACGATAACCGGCTCATCATCCGGGAACGCAACATCGACATCGATAATTTCACGGCCGACATCGCCGCCGGTGTACGTTGAGGAGTCACCCTCTCGCTCTCCGGAGACGATGAATCCTTCGGGGTCACTGTCGGTTTCGAGGTCGAAATAGACCTGCGTGTCGAACCCGGTAAACAGTCCTGGCACGTTAACCAGTTTTGCGACGACGATGAATGCACGCTCTCCTCCATTTTCTTCAAGGTCATCGAGCGACACGGCAGTCGAGAGTTCAGCATCGCCGCTTACACCGGCGTCTCGGGCAACGTATACCGGTTCTCCGGTCTGCTCATCAGGGTTCTGTGCATCGTAGAGAAACAAGTCAATGTGTGGGTCATCGAGTGCAGCGCTTGCATTGCCGCCGCCATAGTGACTGAACTCGACGGAGGCAGAAACCTCACACGGCTCATCAACCAGGATATATCCTGCCTCTGCGCGTTCATCTTGTGGAACGTTCAGCCCGACTTCTCCGCTGATTGTGTCGTCTGTCAGGTCACGGGTAACAGCATCGATTGCTGGGCCGACGTTCGCCCGGCCGTACCCTTCATATGGGTCTCGTCCGCCAAACCGGTAGACCGGTGCTTTTGCGCGGTGGAACGGGGTCGCAGTCAGTGCTGTTTCGGTTGCAGTCCCAAGAATGACTGATTTGAGTTTGAGAACGTCATCTCGACCGGCATCCGCGGGTTTGTCGATGGAAAGGGCATCAGGTGCGTCAAACTCCATTGCATCGCCGATGAGGCCAGCCATTCCACAGACTGATGGCGCCGCCATCGACGTGCCAGCGAGACCCGTGTAATCACGGACGCCACCAGTGTCTGCTGAAGTGTCGCTGTCGGACTCAAGGAGAGAATTAACCGAGCCACCGAGTACAGTATCAACAGTTTCTTCGATGGTCCCGGCGACATCCTTCAGTTCATCGAGGACATCATCTGCTAGTTCGACATCATAAGGCAGGTTGTTCGTGACGCTCTGGTCGAACTCAGTGAGCGGTTCGAGCAGGTCAGCAGCAGGCTCGGAAACAGGTTCTAACTCGGCGGTGGCTGCTTCGTCATCCGCTGATTCGATTGTTACATCATCTTCTGGTTCACCGGTTTCGGCTGCTAGCTCGCCAACGTCAAGCGTTCCACCTGGGGCGGTGACGTCAGGCTTCCCGTACGGTTCACCGTTCTCGTCAATGCCGCCAATCCCTCCAGAGGAGTAGGCGGCAATACCGTCACGTGCCCCAGTTGAGACAACTGATATCGCCTCGTTGACGACTGCTGGTGCACCGTTTCCGCTTACCGGTGTTGCGTCGTTTCCAGCCGCTGCGACGGAGAGAATTCCTGCATCAGCCATGGCTTTGAGTGCATCGGGTGTGTCATCAAGTGTTCCCCCGACTGCACCGAGTGGGAGGCCACCGATGAATCCCCAAGACATGTTAACTGCCCGCAAATTGAACGTTTCCGCGAATGCTTCCGCATTCTCGCCGATTTCAAGCGTCGGCCCGGATAGTCCAGCCAACGAGACGATGGAGGCGTTCGGAGCCACACCGCTATGCAGTGCGAGGTCGCCCGATTCGGTGCGGTCACCGATTGTCTCAGATGGGTCTTTGAAGCTCCCCGCAAACACAGATTCTAGATATCCGGTCGAGAGAAGTTGTCCCTCCTGAGCACGGACGTGAACTGTGTAGGTTTCGACACCATCGTCATGCACAGTAGGTGTCTGGACGATAATGTTTCCGCCAAGTGATGTTCCAACCAGGTCCCCAGGCGTTGCAAGCTCTCTGCCGTCGGGGGCTTCGATAGCTATCTCGATGAGTTCGCCTGAAACGGATGCAAAGACGCCAGTGCCGGCTTCAGCATCGACGGTGTACGATTCGGTCGTCCCAAGCGTAAGCAACCGATTTGGCTCCGCTGAAACGACGGTATCGGGGCCAATCGCACTAGCACGGCCAGTACCAGCCATAATCGAGGCGACGTGAGTTCCGTGTCCATTCTCATCGCGTGGCTTTGAGTACTGACCGTACTGGTCATCGTCGTTATGCCACGCAATTGTTTTTGGCGTCTCTGGTGTCACGTCTCCGTCAGTATCTGCAAACGGGTCACCATCGACTTCGAGCGTTTCTCCTTCGGTCGTTGCTGTCACACCGGACCATGGTCCAAGGTCGGGATGGCGTGTGTCCGTTCCGGAGTCGGTCAGTCCGAGCGGTCTGTCGGGACGCCCTCGATAGCCACGTTCCCAAGCGTGTCTCGCATCCTGGACGCGGATATTCAACACCTCATCAGGAATATCAGTGCTGGTCTCCGCACCGGATGACTCCGTTAGTGAGCCATAGCCAAGTGCAGTGATACCTCCAATACCCGCTGCCTGCATGAACGTCCGGCGATTCACTCCAGTGGTATTTTCTGTCGTTTCGTGGTCTTTTCTGTCGTCCTGAGACATACCTCCACCTGTTGAGAGGGAGTATTTAATAGTACTGTCAGTTCAAACTTAATTTAATTTATATATTGTGGAAACCGCAAGACAGCACTAGTTCGAAATTCGAATAAACGGTTCGAAATTCGGCGAAACTCGGGGAATATTTCGCCTTTATATATGTCCCTCGCCCTTCGATTGGTAGCCGTGAGAGTGACTCGGGACATGAACCTATCCTCACGCGACGGATGCGCGCCGGGCGGTAACCGGGGTAGCATCTGCACTGAGGATACTGGCTTCTTGGGGGGAGCCAGTGACAGCTCGGGTGGCACCTCACTGTTTCGGCCTTCGTACGCACGTGAAGACATGTTAGCCCCTGCACCTGACAGCTTCGTTGCTGATACTACCGGACGTAAGCCTTTGAACCATCTCGCCACCCCTGGGTGGCGAGTACGTTTACGAAGTTACGTCCGGCAGTATGACTCTCCCATCACAGCAACTTCGTCCGCACGTGCGTGGAAGTGCCGTCACACTCAACTGGCGACAGAGCGATTACAGTTGCCAGAAGCCTCCCGAGGTTGGGGGATTCACACTCGGGGGGAGCCCGCTGTTGCTCTCACACACGCTCACCAGATGGGAGGAATATAATGTCGATAAGATGCTCCACTACCCGATACCTACGCGAAAGCGTGCGCTTAATCGGATGTTTACTTATTCTCCTCACATTGGTGAGCGTCACTGCAGTGAGTGGAGGTGTCTTGGGGGACCCAATTGGCACCCAGAATACCGCTACGAACGACTCAATCAATGAGTCTGATGAGGAGTTATTTGTTACCGTTGATGCTGATGAAACAGGAGCGTTGGGTGAGACAGTTAACGCAACGTTGATTGCGATATCACCGGATGAGGACCAAGAGATTGACTGGTTTGACATACAGATTGCCTACGATAACTCGTATCTTGCTTTTGATACCGCACATGAGGCAGAGGCAGGCCCAGTCACTGTTACCGATGGCGGGCCGGGCTATGCCGTTTTTGAAAACGAATACGAACTTGGGGATCTCCTCACCGAGTCAGTTACGACACCTGTTGCAATTGCGACGGTCTCATTTACCGTCATCGGGAGCGATGGGAACGCAACTATCACCGCGAATGAAAGCTCATCTGTCGGTTGGGGTGTCGACCTACTGCAGACAGAATACGATGTCGAGTGGGACACGGGTACGATCGAAACTCACCTCCCAGATGGGACTATCACTGGGACGGTGACAAATGCAACAGGAAAACCAGTACACAATGCGACAGTCAGTACGTTCGACACAACGACAACCGCCACAAACGGGACATATAACCTGTCAGTACCAGACGGGAATACAACACTCACTGCATCCGCAGCCGGCTACGAGGAGGAGATAGCGGCTGTTTCAGTGACAGGTGGCGAAACAACCACCCACTCATTTACACTCACCCAATCAGATGACGAAGACGAGAAAAACGGCTCAGACGACCACGAGAACGGGACGGAATCAGACAGTGGAGAGGACACAAATGAGAAGAGTACCTCTGAGAGAAACGGGCAGGGTGACTCGGAGCAGACAGAAGGAACCAGCGACAGCAACGAGAATTCTCAGTTCTCGGGTTCGTCCAGCCAAACTACCACAACTGACGAGGAATCCACGACTGACGAAGACTCGACATCAGAGAACAAGACGAGAAACGAAAGCGATGATGAGAGGGCTGAGTTGAATGAGTCGCAATCTGCTGAACCGACAGAAAACGAGTCGACGGGGTCTGAAGAAAATGAATCAACAAACGCGGCAGCAGGCCCAGATAACGGGTCCATAGCTAGCGACGGTGAGGACAGCTCGTTAGGCGCTGTGAGTGAACCCTCGGCAATAC
>LKNH01000021.1 GCA_001564135.1 Halobacteriaceae archaeon Tc-Br11_E2g27
CTGGGTAGGGCCCCCGTTTGTCGTCTGCGTCATCTTGGAGGTCGGAAATCCGGTCTTCGAGTTCCTCACGGGGGGTTTCTTCATCATCTTCCTCACCGTCTTTTTCGTCTGCATCCTCGCCCTCGAAGGTCGCCGCTTCGAGGTTGTCTTCAATCTCTGCGAGAGTCGTATCAATCTCATCAAGGTCAGCCTCGGTTTCGGCCGCCTCGACGGCATCGGCTACCGCATCAAGCCGTTCGTGGAATGATTCCGGCCCGGTGGTCATAGTTGACACTGCGGCGCATCAGGCCAAAGGCGTTTCCCTTCCCATCAGGAGGGAACAATCGTATCCCCTATATTAGTACACGCCTAAAAATTGTCCATGAACCGTCGGAGGTTTCTTGCAATCACGGGTGCTGGTGCGAGTCTCACATTTGCCGGCTGTCTTGGTGCCGGAGACGAATCAACCGGTGCCTATGATGTCGAGATGACAATCGATAGTTACCGCCCGGAGGAGTTGACGGTCGAACCCGGCACAACCGTGGAGTTCGGCAACACTAGCTCTCATTCTCATAATGTCGTTGCCTTCCAGGATGCATATCCCGACGAAGCGGAGTACTGGGCCTCGGACCCTGATGGCCGCATTGGGTCAGAACAGGAAGCAATTGATGACTGGTACTCTACCGACCAGTACACCAAATTATCTCCCCGTGAGTCGTTCGAATACACGTTCGAACACCAAGGAAGATACGATTATTACTGTGTTCCACACATTGAAGCGGACATGATTGGAGCGATTATTGTCGAAGAGTAACCCAATTAGAATTATCTCAGAACCGTTCTTTGAGCCGCTCTCGTACCACAAGCAGACATGGCAACACAGTCACGCATGCAAAGAACGCGAACACAATCGCAGTTCCTGTTACCATGCCAAACCGCTGGAGTGGCGGCGCAAGCGAAAGCGCGAGCACGCCAAACGCTGCTGCCGTTGTACCGGCGCTTGCAAGCAGTGCTCCGCCTGTTCCCGTGATTGAGGCCTCCAGAGCCTCATCAAGCGTCTCGTGTCGTTCGCGCTCGTCGATGAATCGCTCGCCCGCGTGAATGCTGTAATCCACTCCAAGCCCGATTGCGAGACTTGTGATAACTGCTGTCTCGCTGTTGAACGGGATATCGAGCAGGGCCATTGCACCAATGAGCCAGGCGAGAGCAGCCACGACCGGCGCGAGAACGATGGTTCCCAACTCCGGTGAGCGGTATTTCGACCAGAACAGGAGTGTTAGAAACAGCAGGATTACAACGAGCGTGATACTGAACGCTTCAACGAGATTGTCAAGGAGTGCATCCTGCAGGACGGATTCGGTGACAGGCGCACCAGTTGCGACAGCCGTTATCGCTGGCGCGTTCGTCTGGATGCGGTCAGCTACTGCTGCTGTATCGTCCGTAATTGTCTGGGCCGACTCGGCGCTTCGCACGCTGAGTATCAGTCTCGCGGACGTGATTTCACCGTCATCGTTTCGACTGAGTACCTCCGAAGCGGCCTCCTCATCGAGTTCGAACAAAAGGTCATAGACTGCGCCGACATCTTCATCCGGCAAGTCGTTACCGCTCGTATCTCGCTGTTCAATGGCTTCAGCGAGTTCATCATGCTCGGCTGCAACCTGACGCAACACGGTATGTGGCCCATCAATGGCTGCGGTTCCATCCGGGCGCAGTGCAATCGAACTGTCGTCACCAATGTCCGTGGTTGCGTCATCGATTGCGTGGAGGACATCACCGTCGGTTACGTCCCCTCGTATCAGTATCTGGGATTGCGAATCACCACCCTGTAGCTGGAAGTTGTTACTCAGGTATTCGAAATCGTCGCTAATCGTGTACGAGCCGGGTTGTAATGGTCCTGGAAGGTTGCTCGTCCATTCGGGCGGGTCTTGCGGAAGGAAATCGGCTTCATTGAACTCGGTATCGATGGTCGTTGCACCATAGGCACCGCCAGTTGCAAGGAGAAATGCGACGATGATGACCGCTACTGGCGCTCGTGAGGCAAAGCTCGCAACTCCGGAAAGAAGTCGGTTCGCAACACCTTCGCCAACGCCAAAGGCTGGTTTCTGCCGACTCCGCCCCAGCCGTCCTTCGATGAACGTATCAATCTCGACTTTGAGCGCTGGAATGAACGCGCCAAAGATGATGAATGTGGCGAGAATGCCACCGGCGCTGAGCACGGCGAAATCCTGAATCGCCGGGAGCGGGCTGACGATGTTCGAAAGGAATCCAACACCGGTTGAGAACGTTGCGGCTCCGATAGCCAGAATAACGCTTGCCAGGCCAACGGTCATGGCTGCCCGAACACGAAACGCGGGGGAGATATCCGCTGACCCGCCGCCAGTTGCTGCATCCTTTATTTCCGAATCGACGGCGTCCGCTTCTTTTTGTTGTGTGTCTAGCCGCCCATAGCCTGCTTCGCGATACCGCATGACGACGTGCAACGCGTAGTCGATACTCAGTCCAATGAGTAAGAACGGCACGGCGATGAGAATGACGTTCATCGGGATTTCGAGCCAGCCCATAATCCCGGCCATCCAAATCAACACGGCGACAATTCCGGCAAACGCCAGCAGAATATCGATAATATCACGGTAGGCAATTCCGAGCACGAGCAGAATCATCGCAAACGCAAACGGCGTGATGATTGCAAAGCTGTCGCCGGTTGCCTGGCTTGATGCCTCGTTGCTGATTCCCTGCCCGAACATGAACGCATCGTCAAAATAGCTATCCAGAATCTGGTTTATCTCGACCTGTGCGTCGTAGGCGGCTTCCGGGTCCTCATCATCGCCTGTTTCATCAATCTGCAACAAAAGGGTCAGGCGGGCATCCGATGTCGTCTCACCCGGTTCGTAATCGGTTGGGAGGAACTGATATGGGTCCTCACCACCGGGGAGTTCCGCATCAGGGTCAAGGGTTGATTCGAGTAACTGTTCAAACTCCTCCTCGGAAAGGGAGGCAAGGGCATCACGCTGGTCTGCAAGGGTCGGATTCTCTTCCGGTGGTGGGCCATCTCCTGCTCCTGCTTGGAAATACGCTGCCGTCCCAAGCACATTTTCGAGGCCAATAAACCCGTCACCGTCAAGCGTTTCTGCGAGTTCCTCGTCCTCGGTTACCTCCTTTTGAAAGTCAAGACCCGCAACAAGCGACTCCTGTGTAAGAACGTTCCCACCCTCGTCTCGCACCACAATCTGTGAGATGACGCCATCTTGTTCAGCATAGTTATCGGCAATGAAATCGCTGGCTTCCGCCTCCGGTGAATCAATTTCGAACTCGCCAAGGTCTGCATCCCCGGTATCGTCCATCGCTGCCCCTGCACCGACAAGCACCGTCAACAGAAGAATGACAAGCACGACGAGTTTGCTCCGTGACGCAACAAAATCAGCGTATTTGCTCGCAATCTTCCCGGCCATTATGCGACCACATCCGCTGTAGCGACGTAACCACTGTTCATACTTTGCTACTCACACGCTTTGACGAATAAGGCTTCGACTGACAACGGTGGCAGGAAAAGCAAGAGCGAACCAGCAGCGTCTTACTCGTAAATTAACAGCGTTGCGTGGTCGCTCTCGATGACGGTAACCTCCTCGCCGGATTCGGCCTGGTGTTCTTCGACGATATCGACGGCATCGCCGGGAATCGTTACCGTCTCATCTGCAAGCTCGACCGAGATTTCACCGCCTATCTGCTGTCGCTTGACCGTCTCGGGGTCCATCTGCGAGAGCGCACCGATAACCTCGCCCGCCTGGTCGCGGAACTTTGGACCGATAACCGAGTGGTCTGGGTCGACATCGACTGGGACGAGTTCGACGTTCGGTTCGCCCTCTTTGAACTGGACTGGTGCATTCGTTGCCTCGCTAACGTCGTAGCTATCAATTGCCTGTTCTGGAGGGGCGTCAGGATATACTTCAACGCGCTCCAGTTCGGTATTGAGTGCCATCCCTTCGTCGGATTTCCAACCACGAATAGTCGATGCAACGTCTGCAATCAGGTCGCCTGCCTGTTCGGTTACCGCATCTTCCATTGCGATATCGGGCCACTCGCTTTCGTGAACGCTTCCTGTAGTGCCGGGAAGGGCTTCCCACGCTTCCTCCGTGAGGAACGGGGCAAACGGTGAAAGCATCCGAAGCGACGCCGAAAGACTCTCAAACAGCGCCTGTTTCGCTGCATCGCGTTCACCAGGCCGCCCCTCGTAGAGCCGTCCTTTAATAAGTTCGAGATAGTCGTCGGCGAGGTCGTGCCAGACGAACGTCCGGATTTTTCGGAGCGCAGCGTCAAACCGATAGTTTGCCATATCCTCATCGACTTCCGTAGCAACACGGGCGCATTTCGAGAGTATCCAGCGGTCGATATCACGATAGGCCGGGTCAGAAATTGGTTCACGGTCGTCAGAAAGGTGCTGGGATGCAAACCGCGTAATGTTCCACACTTTGGTCTGGAACCGCGAGGCTGATTTGACTTCCTTCCACTGGAACTGGATGTCGCTGCCAGGCTGTCCGCCGAGTGCCATCGCCTGGCGGAACGCATCCGCCGAGTACTCCTCGACAACTTCCTCGGGTTGGACGAAGTTATCTCGTGATTTGGACATCTTGTTGCCATCGTCACCGAAGACCATCCCGTTGATGAGGATATCTTCCCACGGAATCTGGTCTTCGAGCGCAGCGGTCCGAAGAAGCGTGTAAAACGCCCAGGTTCGGATGATATCGTGGCCCTGCGGACGGAGCGATGTTGGGGTGAACGACTCCTGCGGCCAGTTTCGGACCATCAGGGGGGAGATAGAGGAATCCATCCACGTATCCATCACATCGGTGTCGCCCTGCCAGTTATCGCCGCCACACTCCGGACAGGAGCCAATTGCCGGGTCGACATCGGTCGGTTCGACGGGGAGTTCCTCTTCCCCGGCGATATGAACGTGTCCGCAGTCCTCACAGAACCATGCTGGGATTGGGGTCGCAAAGACCCGCTGGCGGGAGATAACCCAGTCCCACTCCATCCCTTCGGTCCAATCTTCGAGGCGGTCGTACATGTGCTCGGGCACCCACTCGACATCCTGTGCAGTGTCGAGGATTTCCTCCTGGTCGACGGTGACAAACCACTGTTCTTTCGAGAGAATCTCGATTGGCGTATCACAACGCCAACATTGGCCGACGTTCTGTTCGGTCGGCTCGCTGTCGTTGAGATATCCTGCAGCTTCGAGGTCCTCGGCGATAACCTCTTTTGCCTCGCTAATTTCAAGTCCGTCGTACTCGCCGACATCTCCCGTGAGCCGACCATCCTCTGAAAAGACCATCCGCAGGTCAAGGTCGTGTTCGGCCCACCAGGCCACATCCTGTTTATCTCCGAACGTACAGATCATGACGGCCCCGGTTCCGAAGTCGCCATCCACATCATCGTCGCTGATGAGTTCGACCTCCTGTCCAAAGAGTGGGACCTCAAACGTGTCGCCGACGCGGTCAGCATAGCGTTCATCGTCGGGGTCGACAGCCATCGAGACACATGCTGCAAGCAGTTCGGGTCGGGTTGTCGCAATTTCGATGTCGTCGTTGCCAACACCAGGGAACGTAATGTAATAGAGCGTTCCCTCGATACCTTCCTCGGTCTCGACTTCCGCGTCCGCAATTGCAGTTTCACACCGTGGACACCAGTTGACGGGGTGTTCGTCTCGGTAGACATAATCGTCGTCGGCCATGCGCACGAACGACCGCTGGGTTTCTCCCCAGTACTCTGGGTCCATCGTCTGGTACTGGTGGTCCCAGTCAATGGAAAAACCGAGCGTATTCATCGTATCCCGCATCGCCTGAATCTGTGATTCAGTGTGTTCGATACAGAGGTCACGGAACTCCCCACGAGGGACATCAGTTCGGTGAATGCCTTCGTTTTCCTCGACTTTCACTTCAGTTGGCAATCCATGGCAGTCCCAGCCCTGTGGGAACAGCACGTCATCACCGGCAAGTCGATGGTATCGCGCGGCAAAATCCATGTAACACCAGCCAAGCGCGTTGCCGATGTGCAGGTTACCAGTTGGATATGGCGGGGGCGTATCGATGACATACTCCGTATCGGCATCGCCATCGTATGTGTAGATATCTTGGTCTTGCCACTGTTCTCGCCACTGCGGTTCCACGGCGTCGGGGTCGTAGTTGTCAGGTATTTCGGACATAGCTCGTTTCATCACGTTCGTCTGGTTCGCTGGTCAGTTCTCGATTCGGGGTTGGTTCCTGAAAAACCAGACCGTTGTCGGGTCAGTGGGTCGAAAAGACAGGTCGGTCAGGACGACCGACGTACTACCGACGAACGTACCATATCTGTGGCGTAGACGGTGACTCGTATAAATTTTCGTTTTTCCAGGGACAAAAGCATCGCATTCGGGTAGCTGCCGGGATTAAATCATCAACTGAACGTCCGATTCGCCCATGTGTTGCAGAGCCGTCGCCGCACCAACGCCGGTCGTCACACCCTCATAGAAGTCGTTTTCGTCGTAATCCATCAGCTCAATCGTCATCTGACAGGCCTGGAGTTCGACGCCAAGGTCAAGCGAGAGGTCAACTAGTTCCTCGATAGTTGCCGTATCGTTGTCCGCAATCCGTTTGTTCATCATCCGGGTCGTCATCCGGTCCATTCCCGGAATTGCACCGACGATGTTTGGAACGGGCATATTCGGATTGCCGACGGAACTCAACTTGAGGTTCCGCGAGTTTTCCTCGTGTAAAATATCGAGTCCCCAGAAGGTATGGAAGACGACGACTTCCCAGTCAAAGGCGGCCGCTGTCGTGGCAAGGATAAGTGGCGGGTAGGCCATATCGAGCGTGCCTTTCGTAGCGATAATCGTCATCTTGTTCTGACCATCTTCCGCGGCGGCCATCGTTTCCTCAAGTTCCTGTAAGTCTGCAACAGTCGCTTCTAACTCTTCGATTCGCGCACGAAGGTCATCTTCGGTCATCTCAGCCTGAGCGGCCTCTTCAGCGTCGAGGTCATCGCCTGTCTGTTGTGAGTCTGTGCTCATACTATCCGGTCTTTTCGACGTAATGTTTGTACACGTCGTCGCCCTCGTGCTGTTCGCGGAGTTCGACCCCATCTGTCCCCTCTGCCCAGCCGCGGATATCGCTCATGCTGCCGGAATCCGTGGCAACAACTTCGAGAATTTCCCCGTCCCCGAGTTCGTCAATCGCCTGTTTCGTCTTCACAACGGGAATTGGACACGATACACCGGTCACATCCAACGTCTCTGTAATGTCAAGGTCAGTTGTCATAGTTGATTACTGCCCGTGTATTGGGCTTGTACTACAATATTGGGAGAGGGGATAAAAAACCATCGGTGCATTGTATATAAAAATAACCCAAATGTGGGGGGTAATCATTCATTCAATACCGGAATCAATACACATAATTAAGCTACTCACCCATCATCTCCCTCCTACAATATTGTATATAATGCGAAATACCATAACAACAATTAAGTGGATAGAGTACTGAGAGTAGCGTAGACATGGACCCGGAAGACTTTCCAACACCAGACGTTCCGGTGAGTTCACTCACGCCGGACGAACTCAAAGCACAGATTGACAGCGGCGAGTCAGTGACAATCCTTGATGCCCGAATGGGAAGTGACTACGAGGAGTGGCGAATTGATGGTGAGAACGTCACCTCAATCAACATCCCATACTACGAGTTCCTTGACGATGAAATTAGCGAGGATGTCCTCGACAAGCTGCCAGAGGACACAGAATTCACCGTTCTGTGTGCGAAGGGGGGCGCAAGCGAGTTTGTTGCTGGTTCACTCATCCAGGAGGGGTACGACGTAAATCACCTCGAAGAAGGAATGAACGGCTGGGCGAAGATTTACAAGGCCGTCGAGGTTGAGCGATACGACGGTCCTGGGACAGTATTGCAGTATCAACGACCATCCAGTGGCTGTCTGGGATACTTTGTCTATGACGACGGTGAGGCAGCAGTCATTGACCCGTTGCGTGCGTTCACTGACCGATATCTCGAAGATGCTGAAGAACTCGGTGTTGAACTAACCTACGCAATTGATACACACATTCACGCCGATCATATCTCGGGTGTCCGAAACCTCGTTGCTGCTGGCGTCGAGGGTGTTATCCCAGAGCCAGCCGTCGACCGCGGTGTTACGTATGCGGACGAAATGACCCTTGCCGAAGACGGCGATACGTTCGAGGTTGGTAACGTGACAATCGAAACCGTCTACACGCCAGGTCACACCTCCGGGATGACATCCTATCTCATCGGTGATTCGCTGTTGACAACTGGCGATGGCTTGTTCATCGAGAGCGTTGCCCGACCGGACCTCGAAGAGGGTGACGACGGTGCACCGGAAGCAGCACAGCAACTCTATCAGACACTCCAAGAACGCGTGCTGACACTTCCAGACGATACCCTCATCGGTGGTGCACACTACAGCGACGCTGCAGTCCCTGCCGATGACGGGACATACACTGCGCCGATTGGCAAGCTTGTCGAGCGGATGGATGCGTTGAGTCTTGACGAAACGGAGTTCGTCGACCTCATTCTCTCGGATATGCCGCCTCGGCCAGCGAATTACGAGGATATTATTCCAACCAATCTTGGACAGCAGGAAGCAGATGACGAGGAGGCGTTTGAGCTCGAACTCGGACCGAACAACTGTGCTGCCAGTCAAGAATCACTTGCAGGCGACTAACGACGACAACGAACCAGTATGGTAACTGAACTTATTGACCCGTCAGTGTATGAGGCGCTGTTTCCCGAAGGGATAACGCGCTATGCCGTCGGCGGGTTGTTTGTCGGTCTTGGCGCAGCGGTTATATATTTCGGAACAGGGATTATCGCTGGTGCGAGCACATTCCTGGAATCGACGTTATCGTACGTCTCTGACCAGTCACGCTTCCAGCGTTATCGGTATGACCGTGATTGGCGGATTGTCTTTACCGTCGGTATCATCATCGGTGCCGCAATCTACGGAGTGTTCTGGCAAGGCGAACTTTGGACGACAGATGTTCAGCCAGCACGGTTGCTCCTTGGTGGCTTGCTCGTCGGTATCGGTACCCGCATCGGAAAAGGATGTACCTCCGGGCATGGTGTCTGTGGCGTTGGCTCCGCCTCCAAGACATCGATTGTCGGGGTGATGACGTTCCTCATCGTCGCGATAGGGACAGCACAACTGGTGATGGCACTGGGGGTGAAACCATGAGCGGACCCGATTCACAGGCACAGAGTCCGCTATTCTTGCCGCTCGTCTTAGTTGGTGGTATCCTGTTTGGCTTCGGACTCGGATACAGCCACATGGCACGACCGGAAGTCGTCCTTGATTTCCTCCAGTTTAGCGACTTCGGATTGCTCTTTGTGATGTTCGGTGCTGCCATCGTCACCGGATTGGCCTTCGGGCTGATTCCTCGTCTCCGAACATCGGCTCCACTGACTGGACAAGAATATACACGCCGGCTCAAGTCATTCGACAAAAACGTCCTTGTCGGCGGCGCTATCTTCGGTGTCGGCTGGGGACTTTCGGGTATCTGTCCCGGCGCGGCCTATGCCAGCCTCGGTATTGGTAACATCACTATCTTGTGGGCACTCGTGGGTATGTTCGCCGGGGCATACCTGCAGGGCGTCTGGCGCAGCAGTAACTATAGTAACAATTGAAACGATTTACCTACCGATCGCACAGCCTTCGTGCGATCGGGTGTGCATTGACTTTCAGTGGCTACTATCGCTTTTTTCGCACAGTTCGCTAGCCACCACTCGTTCCGCGCGCTCACTCGTTGCAGACTCATCCCTTCAGCTGTTGCAACCAGACCGATATTCTGATAAGTTATACATATATTTTCATTGGTTAGCTATCCCATACATAATAGTAATATTGTCCACTAGTCCCAAAACCGTTATATCCTCCCTTTTCTTATACTCAGATGAAGAACACCAATGTCCGATTATATCCAGTGTAACAATGGTGGGTACCAATGTTAGAAATTAGTGCAGTACAGGCGTTGCTCATCGTCATTGCAGTCTTCATCGAAGCTGTCGTCCTGTATGTCGGGTATGGCTATCTCGAAGACCAGTTTGGACCGCGGTTTATCAGAGCGATTGAAAATCTGTAACCAATGGTGCTACTCGGACTCAGCCTTGAACTAGTATTCCTGTTCGTTAGCTTCGGCTTCATGGTGGGGGTTTTCTTTGGCTTTTTCGGGATGGGTGGTTCTTTCCTGGTAACGCCAGCCTTGCTTATCCTTGGTTATCCTGCTCCGGTTGCAATTGGCTCCAGCATGGCGTTTGTATTTGGGACGGCCGTCATCGCAACGCTCAAACACCATGACGTCGGGGAGGTCGATTACAAGCTTGGAGCGTTGATGTTTGTCGGAATCGCCCTCGGTATTGAAGCCGGCAGTATGCTCGTTTTCTTCCTCGAAGCGCTTGGTCATGCGGAGGTCGTCGTTGGTGCGGTATACGTGCTGTTGCTCGCGGGGATTGGACTGCTTTTCACGCGCAGTGCAATCAAACAAGGTTCCGATGACGACGGTGACGAACCTGTTGATGACGACGATATCCCCGAGATCGCCAAACGAATTAAGTCGTACAACATTCCACCCATGGTAACGCTCACAGATGGGAGCAAAGCCTCGTTGTGGACCATCTCAGGGGTCGGCGGTGGTGTGGGTGTCGTATCCGGTTTTCTCGGTGTCGGTGGCGGATTCATCCGCATGCCAGCAATCTACTATGTCATTGGCATCCCACTGGCGGCCGCTGTTGGAACGAGTCTCTTCGGTGCGTTGATGTCGGGCGCAGTGGGTGCGTTCACCTACGGGCTGTCCGGTGTCATTGACTTTGGCGTCGTCACCGCACTCCTCATTGGGAGTGCTCTCGGTGCGCGCATCGGCTCTGCCTCGACCGCATATGTGGATGAAAGCGATGTCACAATCTACTTCGGTATTATGCTATTGCTCGCCAGTCTGGCGGTGGCTTTCGGTGAATTGGCTAACTGGCTAGAGATGCCGATATTCGATACAGTCAGTTTCGTGCTGTTGATTGGCTCTTCTGTCTTTGTCACAGCAGTCATTCTTTACTACGGCATCGAAGCTGTGAGAGAACAGCCACGGACGACAAATCCAGCGCCAACAGGAAGTGAACGGTAATGGCGTCGGGATTACAACGTGACCTCGGCTTACCGGCAACAACTGCAATTGCGATGGGTGCAATGGTCGGGTCTGGTATCTTTATTCTCCCCGGGATTGCGTACGCAACGGCCGGCCCAGCCGTCGTCGTGGCCTATCTCATTGCAGGGTTGCTCGTCCTTCCGGCAGCACTTTCCGCATCCGAGATGGCGACGGCCATGCCTGAAGACGGTGGCTCATACGTCTATGTCGAGCGTGGGATGGGGCCAGTTCTCGGAACGATTGCTGGTATTGGGAACTGGTTTATGCTCTCGTTTAAGGGCGCGCTGGCGTTGATTGGTGGCGTTCCATATCTTGTTTACATTGCACCGGGACTCGCGGAGTATATTCTCCCAATTGCTGTTGGACTGGCGCTTGTCTTTACGCTGCTCAACGTGGTGAGCACGAAAAGTACCGGGGGGTTACAGTTCGCTATTGTCGGGCTGATGGTCCTTGCGATGGGATATTTCGTCGTTGCAGGCGTGCCCAGTATCGAACCCGCACAAACGCAAGGGACATTTTCGCTGTCATCCGGTGGGCTCTTTGCAACAATTGGGTTAGTCTTTGTTTCCTATGCCGGTGTGATTAAGATTGCAGCGGTTGCTGAAGAGGTCAAAGACCCTGGGAAGACCATCCCACGCGCGATGATTGGCTCGTTGCTATTGACCACTGCTCTGTATGTGCTTGTTGTGTATGTTGCAATTGGTGCAGCACCGGACCTCTCTCCCGGCGGTGGGTTCGTTCCGGAAGGCAGCGAGGAGGTTGCATCGCTCGCCCACGACGCTGAGGGCGCACTCGGGGAGTTCGGTGCATTCATTATCGTCATCGCGGCGTTGCTTGCACTTGCTTCGACGGCAAACGCAGGATTGCTCTCTGCATCACGGTTCCCGTTTGCGATGGCCCGAGATGGACTTGCCCCAGCACAGTTTGAAACGCTACACCACCGGTTCAAGACACCAGCGTTAGCTGTGGCTCTGACTGGTGGCGTGATGATTGCCATGATTCTCACGCTCCCGATTGAACAGGTCGCAAAGTTTGGGAGCGCATTTCAGTTGCTCGTGTTCATCCTCGTCAATCTTGCTGTGATTGGCTTTCGAGAAGGGGCCGTCGAAGAGTACGACCCGGAGTTTGTGGCACCGCTTTACCCATGGACTCAGTTGTTCGGGATGGTAAGTGGTGTTCTCATTCTCACACAGATGGGAACAGTTCCCTTTCTCGGAGCAGTCCTGATTACACTTGTTGCACTTGGCTGGTACGTTGGATATGTCCGACCACGAACTGACCGTGAGGGGGCCGCACGAGCTGGTATCCGTGAGGATATGAGCGAGCGGTCACTCAGACAGACGCGGGAGTTATTCGAATCAAAGGAGGAGTACGATGTCCTTGTTGCAATTACCGAAGACACCTCGCCGGCTGCTAGAAAGGATATGCTCAGGATGGCGACGGATATGGGCCGGCTTCGGTCGACACTCGTCTCAGTCGTCGAGTTTGTGGATGTCCCCCATCGGGTGTTTGCTGGTGACCACGCCGCTGTCATTGCTGATGAGGTTCCGGAGTGGCTGCCGACAGACGGAACAGACTCACCGGCGTGGTTCCCGGATGACCAGTCTGTTGAACGACCAAAGCGAACCTCCGGGGGTGTTGACGTGCTCGGACCGACACCAACGCAATCTCCACGAGAGACACGGATAGAGTATCAGGAGATAGATAGCGAAGACCACAAGCGGGCTATCGTTGATTTTGCAACCTACGGCGGCTACGACCTGATAATCGCTGAACGGCGACAGGCTGACTTCCACCAGCGACTGTTCGGCGGCGAGACTGACTGGTTACTCAAAAACGCGCCCTGTGACGTGTTGCTCGTTGAAGACAATGGGTTCGACGGTGCCGATGAGATTGCAGTGGTAGCAAATCGCGGGGCGTATGACCCACTCAAACTGCTGTTTGCAGACGCAGTCGCGGAAGAAACTGGCGCACAGATTCACCTGCTCCAGGCATTGCCTGAAGGCGCACCGGCGAGCCAGCGAGAAACAGTTGAACAGTACCACGAAAACCTGTTGTCAGTGCTGACAGTCCCTGCCCGCTCGACTGTTATCGAAACCGACGACGAGGTTCGTGGATTGGCTCGATTCGTCGGGAGTGCCGACCTGCTAGTCACCGGCATTGACCGCACTGGCGTGACGGCACGGCTGCTCGGTCGACCGGGGAATCGGCTTGTTGAGTCAGTCGACACAACGGCTGTGATGGTCCAGACACGCGATGGCCGAGAGCGTGGCTTGCTCCAGCGGCTGTTGATGGACCATCTGTTCAGTTAATCGTTGTCCAGATTTTGTCAGTAACGAGTCATTGTGGCGGCACGAGCATTACGTTGCCCGTTGCGCGGGAAACGAGGTCCTCGGAGACACTGCCAAGCAGCAACCTGCGCAACCGGCTATGACCTCGACTACCGACGAGTATCGTTGTTGGGTTGAACTCCTGTTCCGCTTCGAGGATTTCCTCTGCGGGATCACCACGCCGGATATCGATTGTCGTCTCGATATCCCAGTTTTCGAGTTGGGTAACAAGTTCTTCTAATTGCTCTCGTGGCCCCTCATCGGGGACCTCCGGGTCCTTGGGGGTCTTTACGTGAACGAGCGTTGCCTCCCGTGTGGCGTGTCGAAGATACGAGAATGCCTCGAACGCGCGGTCAGCGTTTTCCGAAAAGTCAGTCGCGTACATCATCCGCTGAAAGAGTCGTTTCCGAACGACCTCCGGCTCCTCCGTTGCTCGTTCGATACGGTTGACAAGCAGTGGCTTGACCGTCGTCCGCGCCAGATTACGTGTTGTCGAACCAATCAAGCGGTTCTCGAGCGGACTCTTTCCGCGCGACCCAACAATGGTTAGACTCGCTCCAACGGTCTCGGCGATGCCGTTGATTCGCCGGTGAGGTGTCCCACGGACAACGTGTGATTCGACGTCGAACCCTTCCGATTCAAGTACCGTTCGGTAGCGTTTCAATCCACGTTTCCGTCGCTTTTCGAAATCAATACCTGGCATCCCTGAGTGGACATTTGCCGGCACAACTGTAACGAGATGTATCTCCTCGATACCGATACTCCCGAGACATCTGAGATGTGTCTCTGTCTCGATTGCCGCCTCGCTGGCTGCCGATAAATCGGTCGCAAGTACCGCTTTCATACCTCTGATACGACCGCTATCCTTAATATTGTTTGGTTTATCCAATACTGCTCTGGTGGCGGTGAGTCCTGAGCACCATAACACGGGACAAGTCACTGCAGAGACTGTGATTTGCCGACCGCCAACAATTTAGGACGGTAGCCCCAGGTACTGATATGAGCGAGCTAACTGCAACGCTACAGACCAGCCACGGTGATATCGAAGTCGAACTGTATGACGAGCGCGTCCCAAACACCGTCGAGAATTTTGTCGGGCTTGCAACCGGTGACAAAGAATGGGAAGACCCGGAAACTGGCGAAGAGATGGATGAACCCCTTTATGAGGAGGTTCCGTTCCATCGCATTATTGATGGCTTTATGATTCAGGGTGGCGACCCAACCGGAACCGGTCGCGGCGGACCTGGCTATACGTTCGATGACGAGTTCCATCCAGACCTGCGCCACGATGGCCCAGGCGTTCTCTCGATGGCAAACCGTGGTCCGGACACCAACGGCTCGCAGTTTTTCATCACGCTCGATGCACAGCCCCATCTCGACGACAAACACGCTGTTTTCGGTGAAGTCATCGACGGGATGGACGTTGTCGAAGAAATTGGTTCAATTGAAACAGGACCACAGGACCAGCCAAAAGAGGATGTCGTCCTCGAATCCGTTGAAGTTCACGAGTAAATTTGCAAATCATTACTAGACCGCCTTTTGTCTGTGTGGTGCTGTAGATATCCTCATTATTTCTGAGTCCGTCGTATAGAGTCCACGCGAGCTTTTCATGCGGACTTTGTTGAGAGACAGGGCGCGAGTCTCATACGTCCAGCGGCTCAGATTAGTATATCCCTCGCGAATATTGGGGCACAACCGCCACAAAAAGAGGACTACTGGGGCTTTGCCAGCAGCGGTTCGTACTCTTCGTGCCGGAACGAACCGACAATCGTCCCGTCGATTTTTCGGACGTACGTATAGAGTTCATCTTCTTCCATCGCGTTTTGTGCCAGACCCCGAGCCCGAGTCATGTCGTACTGGTTTGCGATCATGATAGAACATTTGTTCTCGGTATCTAGAAACTCGGTGACTGCAAACATGCTTCCTTCGACGGCTGCACCGTACACAAAATATTCCGTAAATTCCTCCTCGTCGTAGACTTCCTCAAAGGTCTGCCAGTCGCTCTTGGGCAGAACGTGAAAGAGACCAAACCGGTCGTGTTCCCCCATATCCTTAGTCACGGTGTCAGTTTGCCCGGCTCGAAGCGGGTACACTTCCCATCCTTCCGCCTGCCGGTCTTCGGCGAGTTCATCCAGTTCCTCGAGCAGCTGTCCCCACGCCTCTTTTTTTGCCCCCGTCGTTTGCTTTGCTCGGTCGTATCCCGGCGATTCACCGCTCATATTGGCAATGCAGTGCACGAGGCGGTTAATTCTTTTCGAGTCGTCCTGTCATAGAACCCTTAGACGATACCAAACCACTGTTCCATAAGATACGAGACTATCAGTGCGAAGATGCTGCCGAAAAAAAGCTTTCCTTCAGGCGTAATCTGTCTGGTCGCTGGTGGCGGACCTATCCATCGCATTGGCGGCAACCAATATACGAACCGCTGCAATCTTGTTGAAGCGGTGGGCTCACCAATTGAACGACCCCCTGAAGATTGGTCCATTTCTTCCGATGAACGTGGCCACAGCTTCACTGTCGCGTACGCAAGGCCGAGCCATCCAAACGCGAATAATAACAGCTTCCCCCTAACGAATCCCCCGCCTGTCGCAATTCCGAGTGTCACTGCTATGAGCGTCAGCACGCCGGCAAACAGAACCGCGTAAGCGACGGCGTCGATGCAGACACGACCGTACAGAAGAAGGCGGTCGGTGGCGGACATTTCACCCGTGACGCTGTTCGATTATCTCGTCCGTCTCGCTGTACTCAGGCCGGTGACGGTGGCAGTAGCTTTGTCTGTTTTCGTCACTGACAGTGTAGAATTTGAGATCAACTTGTTCGCCGTTTTCATCAGGCATACCGTCACAGACGCTCCCGAACTCGTTGTTGAGTATCTCAAGTGCCGCGCTCTCGTCGTTGTTTTTAGCGTGGATGGCGATTTCGTCAAGGTGCTCTTGGACAGCCGCAGGAACATCCAAGTCACCGAACAGCTCATCGTACGTCTCGTTTATCGTTCCAAACCGTGTCTCTCTGCCAAGCCGCTCTTTGAGACGTTCACGTATCGATCGTTCGGCCCGTTTTCGTTCTCTCAGTACCTCACGAAGCATGTTGATTTGATTCCAGAGCACCTCATCTAGGTGCTCATATTCGCTCGGTCGGATTCGAGCCGGACAGCGGGTGCTGAACGGGCAACCGGACGGCGGGTACCGCGGATTTGGCGGCGTCCCATGTAAGGTAATTCGGTCTCGTTGAATTGTCGGGTCGGGCTCCGGAATCGCGGAGAGTAACGAGTGCGTGTAGGGATTGGCAGGATCAGTGAATAGCTCTTCTGTGGGGCCAATCTCCATGATGTTCCCGAGATACATGACCGCGACCCGGTCACAGATATGGCGGACGACTGAGAGATCGTGTGCGATAAACAGATATGTTAACCCGAACTCACTCTGGAGATCTTCGAGCAGGTTAATTATCTCTGCCTGCACGGAGACATCAAGCGCGCTCACGGGTTCGTCGAGGACGATAAAATCTGGTTCGAGTGCGAGTGTCCGAGCGATACCGATACGCTGGCGTTGACCGCCCGAGAACTGATGCGGGTACCGGTAGTAATGCTCACGCTGCAGCCCGACAGTGTCGAGCAGTTCTTTGACTCGCTTGCGGCGGTCTTGGGGTGTGTTCCAGTTGTGAACATCCAGCGGCTCCCGGACGATTTCACCCACAGTCATTCGATCGTTGAGACTCGAGTCCGGGTCCTGAAACACCATCTGGGCGTTCTGTCGCCACTCGTGAAGTTGTTCTCCACGTAACGTTGTGATATCCGTTCCGTCGAACCGAATCTCACCGGCGGTCGCCTCTTCCAGCCGAAGCATTGTCCGACCAAGTGTTGTCTTTCCACAACCGGATTCACCGACCAACCCGAGCGTCTCACCCCGATATATATTGAAACTGACCCCATCAACTGCTTTCACTGGCGTGCCGCCAAGCAAGCCACCAGTCTCGTAGTACGTCTTTAGCTGATCAACCTCC
>LKNH01000001.1 GCA_001564135.1 Halobacteriaceae archaeon Tc-Br11_E2g27
AAATCAAAGACAAAGAAGAACAAGAAGACGAGTAAGGACAGATACGCTAGTATTCTGCTTTCATTAGTATACCAGGAACTTAGGTAGATCGAGCGTGGTAGATAACGGTGCTTTCGAGTTTTTTGGAAGAAAATTCAAAAAAATTGGTTTAATATTCCACCTATTTTGGGGTTAAAATGGATATATGTTATATTATTTTATCCGTGGTGTAATATCAAATTCTTGAATTTATTATATAATTCTTACACATATCCATATTTGATAGTTTTAGTATGTTTATCGAATCAGGGTCAGAGTTCACCAGAAATCTTCCGTTTCGTGTAACTTTTGAGGCCTCCCTCATCAACGAGAGTCTGCAGGAACTCCGGAAGTGACTCGGCATCATATGATTCGTTGGTGGAGTGATTGATGACTGTGCCGGCATCGAGGTCAAGACTAATCTCATCGCCATCCGCAATTTGACCGGCCTCAGGACAGATAAGCACCGGGAGACCAAGGTTGATTGCGTTTCTGAAGAAGATACGAGCAAACGATTGAGCAACGACCCCATCAACGCCAGTTCCAACCAGCGAAAGCGGAGCGTGCTCACGAGATGAGCCGCTACCGAAATTGTGGCCACCTACGACAAAGTCGCCATCCTCAACACCCGAGGGAAATTCCGGGCGGAGGTCGTTGAAAGCATGTTCGCCAAGCTCCGCCGGGTCAGAGGAGACCAGAAACCGTGACGGAATAATCTGGTCAGTATCGATATCATCGCCAAATACCCACGCAGTGCCGGGCTGAGCAGGGTCGTTCATGATGACACCCCCTCAACGACAGCATCGCCATACCGTTCGAGTTCGACCGTTCGTGGGTCAGTGATCTCACCATACAGGGCTGATGCACCGACCGTAGCTGGACTTGAGAGATACACTGAACTGTCCATCGAACCCTCACGTCCGGGGAAGTTACGGTTGGCAGTCGCCAATGAAACGTCACCATCACCAAGAACACCCTGATGGGTGCCAAAGCACGGACCACAACCCGCGCTCTGGACGATTGCACCCGCATCGACGAACGTGTCCATAATACCGGTCTCAAGCATCTGTTTGTAGACCGTTCGAGATGCTGGAACGACAACCATACGAACGCCCGGTGCAAGCTCTTCGCCCTCAATGATATCTGCTACGATACGGATATCCTCATAGCGGCCATTCGTACAGGTTCCGACAAACAACTGGTCGATATCCGTTCCGACGACCTCAGAAACCGGAACCGAATTTTCAGGGTTTGATGGCTTTGAAACCTGGGGTTCTAGCTCTTCGGCACGGTATGTATGGACGTCTGCATACTCCGCATCATCATCTGCTTCGAGCCAGTCTGGGATAGTATACGCCTTGCCAGTCTGTGCTTCAAGGAACTCAAGCACTCGTTCGTCAGGTTCGACAAGTCCTGCTTTACCACCCATCTCGATAGCCATATTCGAGAGAACCACCCGTTCATGGACTGGCATGGATTCGATAGCACTGCCACCATACTCAGCGGTCATGTAGGTGCAGCCATCAAAGCCGACATCACCGATGAATTTGAGGATGAGGTCTTTCGAGTAAACGCCGTCCGGAAGTTCACCATGCACTTCGAATCGAAGCGTCTCCGGAACGCGAAACCATAATTCACTCGTTGCAAAGGCTGTACCAAGGTCTGTCGAACCAACGCCAGTACCGAATGCACCGACCCCACCAAACGTCGTCGAGTGGGAGTCAGCACCGATAACAAGGTCTCCTGGTGCTGCGAATCCATCTTCGAGCAGGACTTGGTGGCAGATGCCATCGCCAACCTCGTATTGTACTGCACCGTATTCGTCGGCGAACTCACGGACGTGGTTGTGGTTATTGGCGGCTTTGACTCCATCTGCTGGAGCGTGGTGGTCAATCGTGATGACGGTCCTGTCTGGTTTGGCCAGCGGCCCGTCACCCGCTGTAACGTCTTCGAAGACATCAAACGTCAGGGGACCAGTCACATCGTGGGTCAACATGGTGTCAACTTCCGCTTCGACGTACTCGCCCGCCTGTGCATCCGTTCCGGATTTCTCCGAGAGAAACTTTTCTGAGAGTGTTTTTCCTGTCATTTGTTATCCTCCGCTACCGTTTCGAGTACTCGTTCAACCGTTCCGCCCATCAGCACATGGCTTGTTGCACCTAACTCGAGTTGGTCTGCGACCTGATGTGCAACGGCTTCGACACGTGATGGGTCCGCAGAAATGTCGATATCCATTCCACTTACCATTTGTACAAGGTCTTCTGTTGGTGTGTTACCGACACCCGTCAGTCCATCAGGAAGTACGACCCCGCCCCCCAGGCCACAATGAGAGGTGTCAAATCTGTCAACACCACACTGCATTGCTGCGAGGGTATTGGCAAGGCTCATCCCATTGGTATCGTGTAGGTGGAGCCCGATATCAATGTCCGGGTGTCGGTCGAACACAGCAGTGTACATCTCGGTGATTTCGCGGGGGTTTGCAAGCCCCATTGTCGTGGCGAGTGTGACCTCATCAACACCTGCTTCAACAACGCTGTCGACAACCGAAAGCGTGTCTTCCATCGGAATTCTGCCCTCGTACGGACAGTAAAAGCTTGTTCCGATGCCGGCCTCAACTTCGATATCCGTTCCTTCTGCAAGGTCAACAACCGCTTCGACTTCTGACAGAATCTCCTCGACAGCCATATTCTGATTGTTGGCACTGTAGGTCTCACTGACCGTGACAAGCGCATTTACTTTATCGAGGTTCGCATCGATGGCACGTTCCATCCCAACTGCATTTGGAACAAGCGCCCGGTATGTGACATCCTCGTGCCGGTCAATTCCGTTAGCGACCTCGTCAGCATCACGAAGCGTTGGAACGGCTTTTGGATGGGTGAACGACGTTACCTCAATCTCGTCAACACCAGTCGTCGATAGTTTGTTGATGAGTTCAATTTTCTCTTCTGTTGGAATAAACTCATCAAGTCGCTGGAATCCATCTCTGGGGAGCATTTCGACGACAGTGACGGCTTCAGGGACCGATTCAAGTGGGGAATGCCCAGTGGTCAGTTCTGATGGACTCATCAGATGACCCCCTCAGAATCAAGCTCAGAAATTGTCTGCTCATCGTATGCGAGCCAGTCTCCGTAGACCTCTTCGTTATGAGCACCCAGTTGTGGACCTAGATGTGAGATGTCCCCTGGAGTCTCGGAGAATCGTGGGAATGTATTCTGGACCATCGCTGAGCCAAGTTCGTCATCTTCGACGGAAACGAGTGCATCACGTGCCTGATAATGCTCATCTTCCATGATATCTGCAACGTTGTAGATTGGTGCGATGGTTGCCTCAAACTCCTCAAACCTGTCGAGGATTTCCTCACGCGTATGCTCGGACATCCAGTCCTGAATAATCGCATCAAGCTCCTCGACATTTTCAAGTCGTTTCTCGTTGTCCGCAAACCGCGGGTCATCTTTCAACTCAGGTCGTTCAATCGCATCGAAAACACGCATTGCGATTGGTTGGGCACTGGCGGAGATAGCTACAGCACGACCATCGCCCGTCTGATAGACGTTGCGAGGTGCCGATGAGCTGGAGCGGTTACCCGTCCGCTGTTCAATCTCATCGAGTTGCTGGTACCGCAGCGGCTGTGGCCCGAGGAGCGAGAAGATTGGTTCAATCAGGCTTGTGTCGATATATTGGCCACTTCCCTCATTGACCTCTCTATGGTGCAGTGCAAACATAATCGCCATCGTCGAAAACATCGCTGCCACGCCATCAGCCAGTCCCGTTGGCGGCAACAGTGGCTCGCGGTCTGGGCGGCCGTTCAGATAGGCAAAGCCGGACATCGCTTCAGCGAGTGTTCCGAAGCCCGGTCGTTCGCTATAGGGCCCAGTTTGACCAAAGCCACTCAGGCGAAGCATAATTAACTCGGGGTTCTCCTCGGAAAGTTGGTCCCAGCCAAGGTTCCACCGTTCAAGCGTACCCGGTCTGAAGTTTTCAATCAGTACATCTGCTTCACTGATGAGGTCTTGAAACACGACCGCACCCTCGTCTGTGGAGATGTTGAGCGTGATGGATTTTTTGTTTCGACCAAGGTATTTCCACCAGAGACCGACGCCATCTTTCTGCGGGCCGAAGTTACGGAGGTGGTCACCCATTTCCGGATGTTCGATTTTGATTACCTCCGCGCCGAAATCAGCAAGAAACCGACCGACAGTCCCGGCGGAAATCATCGTCCCCGTTTCTATAACTGTCAGGCCGGCAAGTGGCCCATTCTCGGAGTTAGTCATTTGCTTCTCCATTTAGTATGTTCATCCAGACGGGTACACTCTGATTGCCAGAGGAACCAATCGATTCAATCCAAGAAGTTGTATAATTCTCTCTCATATATGTCTGTCACTAACTGTTAGTTATCGTATTTAATCGGGCGGTCAATATGCGTTCCAAATCCGCGCTCAGCAATAACTTCACCGTTTGCATATGCAATTGTCCCGCGAACGAGCGTGTGTGTTGGCCAACCAGTTACCTCACGGCCATCGTATGGCGAGTAATCCGCCCCACCCTGTAACAGTTCGGGCGTGACAGTTTTCGTCTCATCCATATCAACAACAGTCAGGTCGGCATCCGTTCCAATCTGAAGGCTCCCTTTTTTCGGATAGAGATTGAACGCCTTGGCCGTATTCGTCGAAGTGACCGCTACGGCGCGTTCGAGCGAAATCCGACCGGCAGTAACCCCTTCAGAGAGGATAAGCGGGAGCATGGTAGCAGAGGATGGGAATCCTGGGAGGCTGTCGACGACATCCTCACCAATCTTGTCGTCTTCCAGATTGGCACAGTGGTCCGTCCCAATGCACGAAATTGTTCCATCAGCAACCCGGTCCCACAGCGTTTCCTGGTCTGCTTTCGACCGAACTGGCGGATTCACGTTGTGTCTCTCATCGCATTCCTCGGCCGTGAGCGTCAAATAATGTGTGCAGGTTTCGCCGATGATATCCCACCCGGCATCCTGAAGCATTGCCAGTTCATCGGCTGTTTTGCCAGCGGAAATGTGGACTGCATAGAAGCTATCATCGTAATTGTGCTGGCGAGCCAATGCCCCGCTCGCAATCATACTTTGAGCTTCTGCGTAATCCGGGAACTGCTCAACAAGGATATCGTAGTCTCGATATTCCTGGTCATCGTCGAGACCAGTGTCAAGATACGGGCTGTCACCAAGTGCGCTCGTAATCTCCATATTCTCGGAGTGATGACCAAGCGTCGTCGGGACGTCCTGTGCGGCTAGTTCCTGAATAAACGCGTCAGCCCAGTCATCGTGCATCTCACAGTCGACACCGAATTTTTCCGGGGCAACGTCCTTGTAATTCTTGTACCATTTGAACGACGTGATTCCGAGTTCGTCGATGATATACGGAATTTCCTCAATATGCTCGTAGGAGAGTAAACCCAGGGAGAAAAAGTAATCGTGGTAGTAGTTGGGTTCAGCTTCGGCAAAATACTCATCAAGAATTTCCTCATAAGACCCCGCTCTTCGGAAGTAGTTTCCAATGGTGGTAACGCCACCCACAAGGTCCGAGCGTGATTCAGTTTCAGCATCCGCTTCGAGGCCGCGATAAATGCCATGATGAGTATGTGGGTCGATGGCTCCCGGTAGGACGTGTTTATCAGTTGCGTCTATCTCTTCGGTCCCTTGTCCTTCGAGCGTACCAGGGTTTGCGATGCTTGCAATTTCCTCGCCTGTAATCCCAATATCGCCACGAAGTTTTCCAAGTTCCGGTGAGACGAGCGTTCCGTTCGTGATTACGACGTCGTAGCTCATTGGTTACCCTGACACCTCCTCTATGTATGCTTCAACCTCCTCGCGTTCGAGAACCTCGGCATATTTCATCCAGAGGTCAAGCAGGGCAACTTTGTGTGACGCCTCAATGCGGTCAAAGAGACACTCCTGTGGCAAAAGCACGTCAAAGCCGTTCTGCTGGGCATCAATTGCAGTTGCCCGGACACAACCGCTGGTTGAGTTCCCGACAATGATAACGGAATCGTGACCGCCACGAACGAGTCTTGACAGAAGGTCAGTACCGTAAAATGCCGACGCGTACGTTTTGTCGATTACTGTTTCTCCTTCTTCAGGAGCAACAGGGTCGACAATCTGCAGGTCTTCGTGTTCTGGGTCATCGTAGCTTGATGGAATTACACGCGTATACGCGACGGGGATATCGTTACTACGTGCGAACTCAAGGAACGGTTCGATATGGTCGATGGCTTCCCAGGCGACTTCACCCATTGCGGTTCGATAGTCTTCAATGGCATCGAGAATCGGCACATTATCTCCGACCACGAGACGTTGCATATCGATGACCAAAACGAGGGGGTTTGTTCCAGCCCCACGAGATTCCCATGAAGATGCACCTTCCTTATCGTATCCTGCTTTTGTGATGACCTGTTTGTCACGCTCGGACAGCAGGTCCTCCCAGATGTGAACGGTCATGCTATCACACCTGTTTTCGATGAGCAGCAATATAGTTCTGTTCCTAAAAATTAGCTATGGAAGTCTTAGGTGAGAAAAGGAAAATCCATTAATTATTACTCACTTTTTGCCCGTCCCCCATCGACTAAAATTGTCTCCCCAGTCACATACGCAGAAGCGTCACTTGCCAAAAACCCAACAACGGAGGCAACATCAGATGGCTTACCCAGCCGACGAAGTGGTGTTTGTTCAAGAAAATCCGCAATTACAGAATCATCATCCATATAGGGTTCTGTCATTGGCGTCTCAATGAATCCCGGCGAGACAGAGTTGACTCGAACTCCATCTGGGCCAAGTTCGGCAGCGAGTGCACGTGTTAGACCATCAAGACCAGCTTTGGATGATGCATAGCTCGAACGGTCGTCCCGCCCGATATGACCATAAATAGACGAGATATTTACAACGGTTCCATTTGTGGCTTTTAGCTCGCTTACTGCTGCCCTGATTAGTCGAAATGGTCCTGTGAGATTTATTGCAAGGGAATTATCCCAATCTGCATCAGCATAAGCTTCGATTGAACTTCGCGTAACTACCCCAGCAACGTTTACGACAACATCTATGCCACCTTCCTCCTTTGCCCGCTCCACAACCGCATCTACATCAGATTGTTCAGTAATATCGGTCGTGACTGGCTGAAAGGTACCAGAATAAGCTGAACAGGCGGAGACTGTCTCCGACTGGTCGCGTATATCGGCACCGATGACCGTTGCCCCGCTGTCGGTGAACAACTCAGCGCATGCTTTTCCAATACCCTGTGCCGTTCCTGTGACGATGATGGTCTGTTCGTTAAATGTGTCTCCGGTTATCATACCCTACATTTCTGTGAACGAGTATAAAAATATATACGATAACCCAGAGTGACTTTCTCAACCGATACGTGAGATGATAACACGAAACTTTATACGAGCAGCAGTAAAATTTCAGTTTGCTCTATGAACGTAAATGTCAATGGTGCGACTTTCCATGTTGAGCAGCAGGGCTCGGGCCCAAATTTGGTATTAGTCCACGGAATGGGATACACATCCACTGATGTATGGCAATATGTTGTTCCCCAACTGGCCGAACAGTTTAGCGTCTTAACCTACGACCTCAGAGGTCATGGGAAATCAACAGACCCTGATAACGACCAATCCATATCAACACACGCTGATGACCTTGCTGCGATTCTGGACCACTTTGATATCGAAAAAGCCAGTATTGCTGGCTTTTCCTTCGGAGGGATGGTTGTCCAACAGTTCGCGCTTCGATACACTGACCGACTGGAAAATCTCATCTTAGTGACGACATCAGCATGTTTGACTGATGAGGCAAAAGAGTACTACGATGGTCGGGCTGAAAAGATTGAAACACGAGGAGTAGATTCACACGCAGATGATGCCGTTCGGATTGTACTCTCTGAGTCGTTCCGCGAAGCAAACCCAGACAAGGCAGATGAGTACCGTGAGGCATTCCTCCAAAACAACCCCGAGGCATATGCGGGCGCAATGCGAGCAATGCTGGATTGGGATGGTCGGGAAGGACTGTCTGTATTGGAAAATCCAACATTGGTTATCGGTGGTGGAGAAGATGATACCTCCATCATGGGTGATGAGCCAGGTGGAGCAGCACGTGAACTCGCAGAAATTATGCCGAACGGACAACTGGAAATGATTCCGGAAACGATTCACTATCCGCAGATAGAAAAACCGGAGGTCGTTGCTGGGAAAATGCTTGAGTTCTTGCAGCGCTCAGCATAACTACGAGCACAGCCGGTCAACTGATTTTTTAATAACGACGAGGAAAATATCAGAGCTCTGACTTAAAAAGCCCACGTATTCGTTTCCAGCCTCAGGCTCGTTCCCAGCTGTCATCCCAGTGGTCGTGCTCTTCGAGGAAGTCAGCAACACCACCATGAACTGGAAGTTGGTATGCTTCAGGAAGATATGCATCAGTCATGAAATTCAAGTCCGTGTGGTCAGGATATTCGCTGCTCCCTTCACGAATGTCATCGACGTGCTCGTGACTGATACGGGTGATTTCGTATGCAGCCTCATCCGGAACTTCTTCCCCAAAGGCAAGTTGGAGGCTGGTCTGTGCATTCGACACCGGATTCACAGGACCCATATCCTGATCGTACAGGTCCTGTAAATCTTGTTCATCAAGCGTCGCTCGTTCGTTGTCTTCAACTGCCTGTCTCCAGCCATCAGTTGCTTCAAGGAACTCAAGGTCGGTTCGGGCATCAACTTCGGAGTAGAACCCTGGAATGCCCAATAGGTTTGTTGAGTATGAAAGTGCAGCCTCAAGTCGACCTTCTGCAAATGCATCGGCTACGTCACCGGGGTCTGCATTGGAGACACCAGGTTCGATAGCGTCCCACGTGCCTTCCGTACGGTGAACTTCTTCAATCATGGCCCGGAAACTCCACCCTGGTGGAAGTGCATACACATCGGCACCAGCTAGATCATCAGTTGTCTGAAGTTCCGAATCCGCCGCTTTTACCCAATGGAAATGGTAAATTGCTAGCCCAAACCCTTGGTGTGCATATTCTTCGATGGGTTGGTCAGCAAACGCACCTTCACCTTCCATCGCCTGAATGAGACCGTAATTTGTGACACCAAGTGCGTCAATATCTCCTGCATCGTACATTTGGATGCTTGCAGGGACCCCAGGCGTTTCTTCAGTGACAATCTGTACCTCGTCTGATTCGTTATCGACAACGCGCCGCAGGGCAGCAAACAGGTCTGCAGCGGCTGAACCACTGACGACCCCCACAGAGACTGTCGTTGCATCATCGTCACCGAGACAACCCGCAAGTCCAGCTACTCCGAGAGCACCAGTCGCTTTCAACATATTCCTTCTGCTAAGCTTTCCACTTGTCATGCTTCGATGTATCCCAGAAGGCCATAGATTATAAACATTCTCCCATTTGTCACCAAAATAACTTATATAATTGTCATTACAGTGGACGGATTACTCCCATTTTACACCCATAGATTGATTACCCAGGATAGCGTCCGCAAATTTATGGGTGACAGCAACGCGGCACAGCAATTTGAATTAGCTGACTTATTTTCAGGTGGAGGTGAAGAACGGCGTGTAAGGATATTGCAAGTAACATTAGTGGTGACTACAGTCATTTCGTGGCTCATAGTCATGTGGTGGGCATCATCGCAAATGATGTCTCGTTCACAGTATGGGATTATTTTCCTTGGTCTAATGATTCTCATCTATATCATTGACCAGCTTATTGATACTGTCAGAAACGGGAAAATGGGGGAAACTGCCCTCCTATCCATATTTGCCATTGGGACAATTATATCAACGGTTTATTTGTATATCGAGTTTCTTCCCCTGGTTCGAACACGCGTGGGATACGCTCTCCCGGCAGATTATGCAGTCGCGGTCACGATGACAATTGTGATTGTGTATCTTGCCTATAGAGCGTATGGACTCCTTTTTACTGGTGTATTTGTCCTTGCAGTTGCGTACGGACTATTCGGTAATTTTGTTCCTGGTGTCTTTCAACACAGTGGCTATTCGACAGGAAGGCTCATGCAGATTCTAGTCACTGATGTTGAGGGATTCTATGGAAACCTGACTGAAATCGTAGCGGCCTGGGTTGCCCTGTTTTTACTCTATGCCGGTCTGCTTCGGGGATACGATGCGTTTGACCTCATCATACGAGTGTCTTTTCGAGCGGCAAACGTCATCAAATCCGGCGTTGCGCAATCTGCAGTGGTTGCAAGTATGATTATTGGATCGGTGAACGGCTCAGCCGCAGCCAATGCAGCGATGACTGGCTCATTTACCATCCCGCTGATGAAAAAGAGTGGGGTAAAAAGTGAATCAGCAGGTGGAATCGAATCTGTCGCCTCCTCTGGTGGCCAACTGCTACCGCCAGTTATGGGAGCAGGAGCCTTCGTGATGGCTTCGATTCTCGGAATTACCTATTGGGAAGTAATGACTGCAGGTATTCTTCCAGCAATTATTTTCCTCATTGCCGTGGCAGTGGCAGTTCATTACACGGCATCGAATCAAGTGAATGATGTCTCGCTTGATATTAGCGAGCACATCGATGAGATGAAGAATCAAAATCAACTCATCTGGGAGGGTGTCAGGTTTCTCATTCCCCTTGCATTACTCATCTTCATTCTTGGGTATCTCCGGTGGACCATCATGACTGCTGCGTTGTATACGGTTCTTATGATGATTGTGACTGGGATTACGTTCCCGGTGATTGAAACACTGTATACAAAGAATGGAACAGTTGCAGGCACATTGCGAAGAGAGTTGCAAAATACGGTTTCAGGATTCGTCTACGGAGCACAAATTCTTGCTCCAATTGCAATCGTGATTGCATCAATTAATGGTATCGTTGACCTGTTCCAGATGACAGGGGTTCCTGCATCACTCTCGCTGGCATTGCTTGACCTCTCGGGTGGGTCTATGCTTATGACGATTTTGCTTGCCATGTTAATTTGTATTATTCTGGGTCTGGGAATGCCAACGGTGGCAGCTTACACTATCGTTGCAATTCTTGTCGCTCCGACGCTCACACAGGCGTTTTTGCTCCCTGACCTCTCCGTGCATTACTTTGTCTTTTATTCGGCCATTCTATCTGGTATTACTCCACCAATTGCGATCGCTGTTGTAGTTGCTTCTGGAGTTGCAGGAGCCAATTTCTGGCGGACCTGTCTTGAGGCATTGAAAATTGCGGCACCACTATACGTTCTCCCTATTGCCTTCATTTACAATCCGGAAATTGTCGTTGGTGGACTTGGCTTTTCGACGCTGGCATCTGTAGCGGTCACCATCGGAGGTGCAGTAGCTATTGTCCACGGGTTGAATTACGTAAATTTCCAGCTGACAAGCAATAAGCGAGTTGAGTGGGTGATTCGCTTCGTGTTTGTCGCTATCGGGGTTGTCGCGATGGCCCATCCAGAGATGGCTATTCGTCTGGGTGCACTCGGAATTGCCGTGGCTATCTATCTCTTCCAGCTCAGAGCACCTGATATCACGCCACAAGAAGCTGCATAAGGGAGAGAAGCAGTAGCATTATACTCGATATTTTCAATAACTATGGTGGCTTTCAGCGGTCGCTCGGAAGAAAGTAACTCAACACGACGCCAAGAATGGCGAAGATGACAAACGAGGCAAAAGCAAGGTCAAACAAACCGACATCGGCCAGATACCCAATGACAGGAGGTGCTAGTGCTCCAGTCCCCAGAAATGTCGTTCTAATGATACCAAAGACACTGCCTTGGACATCTCCTGGAATTAATTCGAGTGCATACGTCGTTGCAACAGGTGTATAACCAAGAATCAATCCAGTGAACCATACAGATACCAGAATTAGTATCGTCGAATCGACAACAGGAAGCAAAACAAATCCTGGGAGACTAACAGCGCTATAGCCGATAAGTGTGGCCCGATTCCCCAATCGATTAGCGAGTGGTCCACTCACAATTTTGCCCACGATCATCGCAACGAACAATACCCCAAAAAAGAGCGTCGCTTCTTGTTGAGTGAATCCTTTAATATCGATAAGATACATCGGTAAAAACCCGGTAATGCCCTGATAGACGACTCCGACAGCAGTGAGTCCACCGACAACCAACAAGAGGGCACGATTTGAAAACGTGTCTTGAATATTCCGAAGGATATCACCGGGATGTTGGTTGACGGAGTCGACAACAGGGGAAGTCCGAGCCGGGAGAGAAAGCCACAAACCAAGACAGACGATCACAAATCCTGGGGCGGCGTAGGCAAGACCAACCCGCCACCCTAACGCAACAGCAAGTAATCCAGCAATCACAGGAAGTACAATGCTTCCGAGAGAGCCTGCTATCTGTGAGAGGCTAATAGCAGTCGTATCATGCCGAGTGTAGACGTCAGTCAACACGGTCGTTCCAGTCGTGCCAAACAGCCCAGTCCCTGCTCCAAGAACAATTGTTGAGAGCAAAAACTGTAGGAAAGTTTGTGAAGCAATGACGGCAATAATACCAAGCAAAGAGAGAACCATACTCACAACGAGCAACAGACGTTCACCGAAATAATCTGCAAGCATTCCAGCGGGTGTGTTGACAGCGGCATATGATACCCAAAGAAGACTGAGAGACAATCCTGCGGTTCCATACGTAATTTGGTACTCTGCGACCAGTTGCGGAAGGATTACCGGATAAATAAGACGTACCCCCATAGAAAGAAACCATCCAAGGGAGACCATACAAAGTACCCATCCCCGTCCATCAGCACAGAGTTCAGTCCTGGCTTGTTGCATCTGCTTCCTCATCAAAACTGAAATTAGCTCGGGATGGAGTGCTTCTATAGTTATCGAATAGCCGATGACCTCGAGCGATAGGTTGCCCCCAGAGGAAACACCACCAGTTATATCACTGGTAGTCGAAAGAACAGCTATGGCAACGCAGTACAACGCACTTCATTTTGACCGATTAGGCCACACAACAGTTCGCATTGAAACCGAAGACGGAACAGTCTGCTATATCGACCCATGGTCAGAGTCACTCGAAACAGAACCGCACGATGGGGATATCATCCTCATCACACACGATGACCCAGACCATTACGACCCGGAAGGGATTGCAGCGGTTGCATCCAACGATGCCGTCGTCGGCGCATTCCAGTTGGTAGATACGGACGAACTTTCAGCTGAAGCGATAGCTCTTCCACACGAAGGGACAACAGCTATTGGCGAGATAACAGTCAAATCTATTCCAGCATATAATGACCCAGATGGACCACATACTGACGAAGAAGGCAATCCATTCCACGCAGAAGGAGACGGAATTGGATTGTTGCTAACTATCGGTAACGATACCGTGTTCTTCGCCGGTGATACCGATTTCCTCGAACATCATAAAAGTGAGCAAGCAGACGTATTTATCCCCCCAATCGGAGGGCATTATACCATGGACCGTTACGAGGCTGCCGAGTTTGCAAGAACTCTCGAACCGTCACTCGTCTTGCCAGTGCATTATGATACATTCGAAGCGATAGAAACCGATTCAGCAGCATTCAAAGAAGAACTCGAAGCAGAAGATATCGAAGTTATTCTCTTCTGAGAGGTACCCTCACCATTCCATTACTTCCGAGCAAAGGTATTGAGAGTCCGTTCAGCCCACACTCTGTCAGTGCGAGCAGGAGGACGAACAATGGGTAAATCAACGCCACTGTCTCGAAGGTCATCAAGTTCCTTTCGTGCTGTTTCGGGAGTTCCAATAATGGCTAACCGGTCAAGAAACTCATCACTGAGTTGTTCTGCACCAGACTCGAGTTTGCTGGCTTTACGGACGGCAGTGACGTCATCTTTGAATCCACTTTCTATTGCGACTCGGTCATAATAGCCTGGAATCTCTCGCAGATAGTAGGCAACGTGTTCACTTGCAGCCCGTCGTGCAACAGCAACGTCTTCATGGACAGCCGTCAACACATACATTGCAACATCGATATCGCTGGCGACGCGACCACTACGGGCTGCTCCCGTCTCGAGCCACTCCAGTGCCTGTTCAAACTGTGATTGGGGGTATAGGTTCGGAAGCCACCCATCTGCGTACTGCCCTGTGAGTCGGACATTTGCTGGACCGAGCGCACCGTTGTAAATTGGAATTGACTCCCGCTCCGGTTCGAAGGCATTCCAGAATTCGGTTCGTGTTGGAGAATAAAATGTCCCGGTAAACTCACCAGGTTCGCCCCGCAGATAACAGCGAATGAGCTTGATATATTCGTCCATGCGAGCGAGCGGTTGCTCAAAGTCTGTTCCATGAAACTCCTCAACAACTCCCGGATGAGCTACGCCGAGACCCAATATTGCCCGACCACTCGAATGGGCATCAAGTGTTGCGGCAGCCTGAGCAGTTGTCGCTGGAGTTCGGGAAAAGATGTTGACAATTTCAGTAGCAAGCTTAATAGAATTGGTATGCGCCGCCCATCGTTCAACCTTCCCGAAGGTTGTCTTCCCCTGACCTTCCGCTGCCCAGACGCTCTCATACCCTAGCTCCTCAGCCAGTTTGACAAGTTCGAGGTTATCTTGCAATGAAAAATAGACTCCGACGCGACCTACTTCGTGGGAGGTCTGCGTCGCAAACTCTGTCTTTTCTGAGGATGAGTTCATATCGTTGTCACACCCTCAGCAGCTAGGTCATTGTAGATATCCAGTCGGGTAATGAGGTCGTCTGTAACTTCATAAATATCGACATACCGTCATTCTCAAATCGTTCACCGTCATTATCGACGCCATACAGTGTGCCAATGCTACTCACCGTCTCGCCTTTCACTAGCCAACGATCGAACTCTTTCCCAGCCCACTCATAGCGTGGTTCAAGGAATGCAAGAAATTCTGTGGCTGCGGATGGTCCTGTAAACGTTTCACCCGGCACAGTAATCGTTACGGTATCAGCAAACAGTTCGTCCACGGTTGAGCGGCGTTCGTCTTCCATCCGAGAGAAAAACTCTTCTACAGTTGCACGAGGGTCTGGGGCCTGATTGGCGTCTTCCATGGTGAAATCTTTGCGCGATGACGTAATAAATGCTGTTGAGGGAAAATAACGACAAACGGCAATAGCTGGCTTGACCGGTAGATTTAGGCACCCACCTCACAATGGTTTGAACATGTCTGCCCCACCAGCGCAGCAACAGCGTACTCTAGACGATGCAGACTCGGAAGTTCTCACGGCCGATGAAGTGACATTCGATGTAAGCACGGATATTCTCATTGTCGGAGGCGGCGGAACCGGCCTTATCGCAGCACTTGCAGCGTGTGAAAACAAGGATTTGACAGTAACGCTGCTTGAGAAAAGTGATAGGTTGGGTGGAAACACCTCGCTTTCAACAGGGATGATTCCTGCGGCAGGGACACGCCTCCAAAAGGAGGCAGGGATTGAAGAAACACCTGGTAATATGGCACAGGATATCCTCGAAAAAAACGACTATCAGGCTGACGAGGGCATGGTGAGACACCTGTGTGCACACAGTGTAGAGTTGATTCACTGGCTCATTGATGACTGGGACATCTCTTTGCACCTTGTCGACGATTTTAAATACCCGAAACATTCCGAATATCGGATGCACGCACCACCGGGTCGCAACGGTGAGAATATGGTAGAAGAGTTGCGAGAACGCCTCGAATCCCAACCGAACACTGAGATTTTGCTAAATACACCTGTTACAAAATTAGTTGCTGAAGATGGGAGTCCTGCTGGCGTTATTGCGGGAGCGGTTCGTCAAGAGGCAATTGCAGCGGAGCGTGTCGTTCTAGCAACGGATGGGTTTGCTGGGAATAGAGAAATGGTCAAAACACACTGCGAAGATGACATTGAAAAGGCTCTGTATTATGGTTCTGATGGGAATACGGGTGATGGAATCCGATGGGGAACCCAATTTGGTGGGGAACTTGCTTGTATGGATGCATACCAGGGGCACGCAACCGTTGTCGACGGGACAGGAGCGCTCTCGACATACGCAGTGGTGATGAATGGAGGGATACTGGTCAATGAAAACGGAGAACGATTCGGAAATGAGTCAAAAGGATACTCGCAGTTTGCAGTGGATGTCATTCGACAACCCGGGAGCATTGCATACGAAATCTTCGACAAGCGAATTTTTGACCGTCTCAAGGGAGAGTTTGATGATTTTGACCGTGCCGTCGAGTTAGGCTCTTATACGAAAGCTGAGACAGTGAAAGAGCTTGCTTCCGAGTTGGGGTGCGACCCAGTAAAAACGGAATCAACCGTCCAATCGTATAATTTGGCGGTTGAAGCTGGGGAACCTGACGAAGTGTGTCGAGAAGACGGCCGGAACGTTTTATCACGACCATTTTATGGAGCGAAAGTGACCGGGTCGTTATTCCACACACAAGGAGGGCTAGTGGTCGACGAAAATGGTCGAGTGCTTCGTACTGACGGAACAGCTGTTTCGGGGTTATATGCAGGTGGTGGGTGCGCCGTCGGAATCAGTGGACATGGAGCGAATGGATATCTCTCAGGTAACGGATTGACGACAGCAACTGGCCTTGGCCGATTAGCAGGAACACACGCACGTGAATCACTTTCTGAAAAGTAGTCACTAAACTGGAGAAAGGGAAAACGTTTATTCGATATTACGCCGAATAACGGCTGTGAGCGAACTAGAACTCTCGCCCGATCTCCATCAAAGCAGATATCCAACGATGACGACTGAACAAGAACTTGCATCCTTCGTATCAGAGCTTGAACTCGATGATATCCCACCGGATGTTGCTGAGAGAGGGAGACTTGTCATAGCGGATACCCTCGGTGCTATCGTCGGAGGTTCAAGAGACCCAGCGGTACGCTCACTCGTTCAGTTGTACGCTGAACGAACAACAGGCACAACCACGGTCTTGGGTACTGAAGGAATTGAAACAGTCCCACATCTCGCAGCATTTTGCAACGGAGCAGCAGGAACAGTGCTAGAGTTGGATGAAGGTCACCGGTTTGCAGCAGGCCATCCAGCAATTCATGTGCTGCCAGGATTGCTTGCTGAAGCAGAATCTGAATATGGGAACGGAACCGATTTCCTCACGTCGTTCGTCGCCGGCTATGAGGTTGCTGTACGGGTAGCTCGCGCAATGCAGCCGCTCCAATCAGGATATCATCCTCACGGTGTGTGGGGAGCCGTCGGTGGTGCAGCGTCAATTGCTCACCATCGAGGTTATGGCATTGAACGAACGCTTGGTGCGATGACTATTGCAGCGAACTACGCACAGCACACTCGATTCGAGGCAGCAACTGAAGGAGCAACAGTGAGGAACGGCTACGCAGGAATGAGTAATCTCGCCTCTTTACTCGCAGCAGACCAGGCCGAAGCCGGCTTTACTGGATTATCAAACGGAATCGAATCCCATCTTAGTTTAGCCACACGTGAGGGGTTTAACGCTGAGGTATTAGTGGAAAATCTTGGTTCAAGCTGGGAAATCGAGCGCGGGTACTTCAAAATCCATGCGGCTTGTCGCTACACACACGCTGTCCTCGATGCTGTTGCCACTCTCCAAGAAGAGTTGTCTATCGAAGAGATAGAAGCGGTAACCGTTGGTACCTATCCTGCCGCAGCGCAGCTCGATGAAAAAAGACCCGAGAACGCGCTCCAGGCGAAGTTTTCGATTCCGTTTGCCGTTGCAACAGCGCTAGTATCCGGAGAAACTGGCCCAGCAGCCTTCGATGGTGATGCCATCACGCCTGAAACGAAAGCGCTAGCCGAGCAGGTTTCGGTCGTTGTAGATGAAACACTGGCTGCAAAAGCACCGGAACAGCGAGGTGCACACGTCACAATTAAAACGGCGTCGGGAACAGAAGAGGAGACTGTCATCGCGGCCCGTGGTGGAGAACATCGACCCTTTTCGGAGGCAGCTATCGAATCAAAGTTCAAAAGGCTAACCGAACCAGTGATTGGGACTGAGCGAGGAGATTCATTATGGGAGGCCGCGAGAGCGCTCGAAGCCCCGCGAGTATTGTGTACACTCGCTCAGCGATAGGAAGTGAGATGTATTTGCCACCCTATCATTTCTTGAGGGTGGCCAACATCGTACAAATATGGACGACTCGTTCACAAGAGTCTGGGAACGGCAAGTCAATGAGTTCCTGCAACAACCAGTCCCGGATGAAATCACAACACACGGCCAGCAAACGGTCGTTGATATCTGTGCCGCAATAGTAGCCGGTTCGGCAATTCCCTCGATTGCATCAGTCACAGATGCGATCAAATTGGGGCGAGGGGAGGCATCAGTACTGGGAAGCAAAAGGCGGGTGCAACCAGAACAGGCAGCCCTTCTCAATACCGCAGCAGCGATTGCACAGGAGATAGAAGAGGGTCATAATACAGGTGGCCACGTTGGAGCCAGTATTGTGGCTAGCGGACTCCCCGTAGCTGAAACAGAGGCAGTTGACGGAGAGACTTTTGTTGCCCACTGTATTCGGGTATACGAGATTTGTGTACGTTTAGAGCGAGCACTCTTTGCGATGAAAGACAAACTCAACGAGGCAGTTCCGTGGCTGCTCCGAAACCCACATTCTACCTGGACCACTGTCGGGCCAGCGTTGATCACCGCGCTCTGTCGCGGGGCAACGCCAACTGAACTCAAAGAAACGTTTCGAATCGCAGCGAATCTTGCAGTCGTGTCGATGCATGACCCCTACGCTGAGGGGGCACCTGCACGAAATTTCACAGCCGGCTTTTCGGCACAGGCCGGTGTCAGTGCGGCACACACTGGGCTTGCTGGATTACAGGGGTCACAGGCAGCAATAGAGCAGGTGTACGACCCCTTTGACGAACTGCTTGAAGGAGGGTTTACCAGCTCGTTTGATACTCTTGGAGAGCACTGGGAAATCACGGAACAGTACCTGAAACCATATCCATCGTGTCGGTATACTCATCCGCCTCTTGACGCGCTGCGTGATGCAATGGCAACAGGAGAAAGAAAAACAGGAAAGAATGCCGAGCTAGTCGCTGACATCGAACGTATTTGGGTCAAAACGTTCGAAAATGCGACTGAGATGAGTCATACGGAGCCGGAGACATTAACCGGGGCAAAATTCTCAACACCGTACGTGCTCGCACGATATCTTCTCGATGATGAGATAACGCTTGACTCTTTCACAGAAGAAAAAATTACGGATGAGTCAGTTAGAACGCTAGCAGGTACAGTTAGTTTGGAAACAAGCGGGCAATTTGAGAAGGCATTTCCGGAATCCTGGGGAGCAAGCGTGAAGGTTGAGCTGGCGGACGGAACAGAACTGACAGGGGAATGTGCGTATCCACGTGGGGACTACCGAAAGCCACTCTCCAAGTCATCGTATCATAAGCGGAATCGACGGCTACTAGCAGAGGGACTGCCAGCAAATCAGGTTGAACCTGCTCTGACAGCACTTGCTGAGCTGGAGATACATCCAATTCGTGCCACGGTAGCACACCTAATACAGTGAGGCAGAATACACGTTCAGTAATAAAGAACAGGAGCGTCACAGTTATATATCCGACACCGAAATATGGCATATGAGAAAGAATAACACGCAAACATCGGGAACAATTGGGGCGACGAGAAAGTCGTTCGCTATACTCGAACAGCTTGCACAGCATGGCCAAACAGGGGTTTCGACATTGGCAACGGAGCTTGGTTATTCAAAAAGTACGGTACACAACCACCTTCAGACATTGCACGAACTGGGGTACGTAACCGCGAATGATGGGGAGTACGGATTGAGTGTACGGTTTCTGGGGTTAGGGGACAGAGCTCGACAGCGTCATGACCTGTATTACGTCGCAAAACGTGAAGTCGATGACATGGTCGATGCAGTGGGCGAGCGTGGCCAGGTGATGGTCCGGGAGGGAAACACCGGAGTGTATATTTATCAATCCTCAGCGGACCAGGCGATTAGAACAGATTCACACATCGGCACAACAGTCGCACTTCACGCGACAGCAGTGGGAAAAGCATACCTGTCACAGCTTCCTGATTCCGAGCGAGATGCGTTGCTTAGCGAACTCGAGATGGGAGACAAAACGCCGTATACGTTGACAGACAGGAAAACACTGGAGTCAGAACTAGATGAAATTGCTGAGCGGGGGTACGCGTTCAACGATGAAGAACGAACGATCGGTATGAGAGCAGTCGGTGCACCAATTTGCTCAGCGGACGGTAAAGTGATTGGTAGTCTGAGTATCTCAGGACCGACTACCCGAATGACCGGGACCTGGTTTCGTGAGGAAGTTCCGGAGATAGTCGAACAGGCAGCCCAGGTCATCGGAATCAAAGCAACCTACTCATAGTACTTGGCTCAACAACTGAGGTGGTATTAAAAAGTAACAGTCTTAATGTTGTTATCGAATACTGTCACAGTGGTAAAATAGTGTGATGTAGAGCGGATACTATCATTTACATTAGTATATTCTACTAATTTAACCTACATTAAGTGAGCGAAAGTGGCCATCAAAAAGAGATGACACACGAACCGGAACCAGATAGAGATTAGATTATCTCTATTTTGTTGGTATACAGAGATTTATTCGGTAGTGGCTTGTTATATACTCAAGATTGAGTGCGTACTTAGAAAGCATAGCAGCGGTTAAATCAGATAACAAATTCAGCAGGAATAAACCTACTGGATAAAATGAATACCAGTAAAACGAATTTGTGTAATAGTTTTTATATTATAAATACCGATTTTATTATATTAGAATGTACACTTGTCTATCTCCAACGGCACTACCGTTCCGATATACTAATTTCATAGCAAGCCTCCACAGACAATGATTTTGGCAATCATCATATCTGTCTATATATCGTTCTTGTAGTCGTCACGGAGAGTAGTAGGGCCATTTGTTTGTGAATACCTGCGGATTCCATTATAGGAACGACCTTGTGCCAAAGTACGAGCAGCTTATCAGAGGCAAGTAAAATATAACAATACGAATCTCTGCATCAGTATCGGTCGTGATACAGCGACAATCAAGTGTGACGGATTCTCCCCACAAGAAACGACCGTTAACAGCTGGGGTGATTGGCGTTGGAAGCATGGGTCGCAACCACGCGCGAATATACAGCGAACTGCCAAAGGTCTCATTAGGAGGAGTTTATGATGCAAACGCCGACGTGGCAAGGTCTGTCTCGACTGAGTATGGCACGAAAGCGTACGACATAGAAACACTTCTCGAAAACGTAGACCTGGTTTCGGTCGCCGTCCCAACTGAGTACCACTATGACGTTGTTAAGCGCTGCTTGGAAACAGAGACCCATGTACTGGTTGAAAAGCCCTTCGTCGATGAGATACCACGCGGAAAAGAGTTAAGCAACATGGCATCTGCAAATGGGTTAGTGTTGCAGGTAGGCCACATTGAGCGGTTTAATCCGGCTACACAGGTGCTGTCGGATATCATTTCTGACCTTGATGTGATTGCGATCGATATCGAGCGACTCGGCCCACCCGTTGACCGTGGTGGTGATGATAGCGTTATTATGGACTTGATGATTCACGATATCGACATCGTGCTATCGCTACTCGATAAAGAGCCCCATGATATCACTGCTCTTGCGCATAACCGCCAACATGCGACGGTACAGTTCAGGCTGGGAGAAGCAGTTACCACACTAACCGCGAGTCGATTAACCCAACAGAAGGTGCGAAAGCTCTCCGTGACTGCTCGTTCTTGTCGCGTTAACGTGGATTTTATCGACCAATCTATCGAAATTCACCGTCATTCACTTCCAGAGTATGTTGAAACTGATGGTGATGTACGGTATCGCCAGGAGACTATCGTCGAACAACCGATTGTCGAGAACGGCGAGCCACTCAAAGGAGAGGTGAGTTCCTTTATTGATGCAGTCGAAAATGGGACAGAAGCAGTTGTCAATGCCGCAGATGCAATCCAAGCGCTGAAGATTGCGACTCAAATTGAAATGCTCGCCTTCGAAAAGCCCATGGAGGCTGAATCACTGTGAGTTCCGATGCGTGCCGGTTTCTGGTCAGTATTCACCACCCTGCGCAGGCACACTTTTATCGGTATATCATCGAAGAGTTGCGAGAGAACGGTCATCTTGTAAGGGTCTGTGTCCGGAACAAAGAGATGACAGCGGACCTGCTTACCACCTTCGATATTGAGCATACGGTTCTTGCAGAAGCTCAAGAATCACTTGCTGGGACAGCACTCTCCCAGGCAAAATATGAATCAAAGCTGCTTCGAGAAGCGTGGCTATTTCAGCCAGATGTACTGACATCAATCGGCGGAATTGAGATTTCACATATCGCACCAATGGTAGGTGCGCGCTCTCTTGCGTTTATGGATACCCCCTCAAAGCTTGCATACCGATTGACAACTCCTAATCTCAACGTGACATGTGTGCCCGTTGCGTATAACGGAAATGCCCAGGGCGAGGTGCGTAGATACGATGGCTACCATGAACTTGCATATCTACACCCTGAACGGTTTACATATGAGCCAGACAAGCTCAAATTACACGGTGTCGACCCAACCAATCGCCTGTTTGTGGTACGTTTGGTTGATTGGGGAGCATACCACGATGTTGGTCTAAACGGATTTGACGCGAAAACACGAGATAACCTGATTTCATTACTTGCCCAGCACGGGGACGTATATATCACTAGCGAGCAATCACTCCCGCCATCACTCGCAAAATATGAGCTTGATATCCCACCGCATCTCATACACGATTTGCTCGCAGCAGCTGAACTCTATATCGGCGATTCCGGAACAATGGCCACGGAGGCTGCGCTCCTTGGAACTCCTGCAGTTCGAGTGAGTTCCCGAATCGAAGACGGAGACATGGGCAACTTCGTCGAGTTAGAACGACAGTATGGATTGTTGAAATCGTTTGCAAGTGGTCAGCCAGCGCTCGAACACGTGAAAGAATTTCTTGATTCTCCTCCTGCGCCAGCAGAATGGGAACAACAACGTAAGCAATTGCTTTCCGATAAGCGAGATGTAACTACATACGCGGTCGAGCAGTTAGAACAGTTGGGAATCACCTCCAGACAGAAAGCCATCTATGCATAATTCAATCAATAACTGAAATAACGATACCCATGACAAGAGACATACCAAAGAAAAACGGCGATAATGTAGTTCAACTTCCCGCAGAATTGGCTGAACGAATCGACAACCGCATTGCTGATACCGGGTTCCAAACTCGAGACGAATATGCAATCGAAGCACTCGACCAGATGCTGACTCACATTGAGACAGGAACAAACGCACCATCACAACAAACTGACGAGGAGACCGAGGCTGTCAAAGACCAACTAGAGTCGTTGGGATATCTTTGAACTCGGAGCGAACACTGATTGGGTCTATCTTGGCCAGACGCAGGATTCGATACCAATCATTCCAGGTCATTTCTCAATTTCGGTTGGAAGAAACGATAGAAACCTACGATATCTACTATGAACGCACAATCACTCCAAAATAAGCAGTTTGTACACCGTGGTATGAGAAGTATAACAATCATTCTCTGCGAATATGTAATGACCAACGAAATGTTGGAACTGGCGGATAGATGGAAATCTCGCTCCTCTTTGTTGACTGATTGGACAGAGACGATACTGACTGCCGACCTACTGGGTCGATTGGCTCTGAGGAAGCATTGAATCGATGAGTTATCAAGGAAGTATATCCAGCTTACTGGGGGGTGATAATACCGACGTTACGCTGGCGCGAATTGGCCTCATCTCGTGTATATTGTTGCTTGGACTCAGGCTCCTCGCAGAACAGGTGTTGCTCGTGGTGATACCGCTTGCCGGAGGGAGTGCCTGCGCTCTCTACCTTGTCACACGACGTGAAGAAGCACAGCGATACGAATTCGTCGCCCTTCGCAGCTCGCTTGTCGGTTACCTCCCGACAGCCGTCTTTCTCTGTCTATCTGGAGTCGTTGTGTCTATCCATCTATCAGGCGGGCGTACAATGCTTACCCATCTGATGACTGGTCTCGTTGGCGTCTTCTTGCTTGCACAGGTACTGTTGACGGAGGAAGGGAAGCTTAACCCAACACTCGTGCTTGTACAAGTACTGTTCGCGTCACTCGTCATTCGGTTTGGTACCCTATTTGGGACACCTGGATACACAGGCGTGGATATCTGGACACACGTTCCAGACTTTGTCGTCAGTATCGTCGATGTTGGGTCAGTGACTGGAATTGCAGGGTATAAATACGTAATGTCACCGTTATATCATCTCTACGGAGCCATCGGGGCGATAATTTTTAATTCACCCCGTGCAGGAATGTTTCTATCAGTTGGGACAGTGCTGGCACTCAGTATACTCCTCGTGTATGCAACGGCTCGATTGTTGCTTCCTGCCCGGTGGGCCGTCTTCGCTACGATTTTGTTTACATTTTCGTCCGAAGTGCTTCAATGGAGCATCCACCTCATTCCAACGAGCATGGGACTGGTATTTTTCCTTGGACTGCTCTATTCGTTGACCAAGTTGTATTATACACCAGAGATTCGATGGTTTGGCTTGGTATTTGTTTTCGCATTGGCAGTGGTATTCACGCACCAGGTTTCCACAGCAGTCATTTTGCTTGCGCTTGGACTTGCTGCAGGAATAGCTATCATCGTACTATTTCTGGAAACCGAACCGATTCAGGCGGGGAAAAAACGAGTGGCTATCGGCCTCTCCGGAATTTTCGGGGCAACTACCGTCATTACACTCGTCTCATGGGCAAGTACACCGTTCTCCGGCGACTTTATTTTCCTCTGGCGGATGCTTGACGTGCTAGAACAACAAGTGCTCGGACAAGCCGGATTTTTGAACCTTGCGAGTGAGAATGGCGGAGGCGGTGGTGCCGGAGGAGCGCCTTCCGAGGGTCAAACTGGCCTCTGGGGCGAATTAGTACCGTTTATTGAATGGTTCGGCTTTGGGCTGCTTTTGGCACTGACAGTTGTCGGTGCGATTGTGCTATTGCGAACGTTCGAGGTCCCCGAGCTGAAGTTAATGTACCTTGCTCTCTTTGGAGCAATGTTCGTGGTTGTGTATGGACTCTCCTTGTTTGGGTTACGTACCTTCATGCCTGGTCGCTGGCTGGCATTTATGCACGCACCAATGGCGATAATTAGCGCATTTGGGCTCTATTACGTCGCACAGAACGCACCACGGCGCGTGTTATTAGCTGTTGTCATCATTCTCTGTTTGGGCTACCCACTGACGATGATGACTGCAGAGAAAGCAACCCTCGATGCACCTGCTTTCGAAGATGAATACCCTCGATTTGCATACACCGAATCCGAAATCCGAGCGGTTGAAACGTTATCTGAGTACCGGCCACCTGCGGTTGCACCTGTGATTGGTACGGACCATCCATACCGAACGGTCTACGAACGGTACGGCGGATACGATATTCCAGATATGGAGGTTGAAAATAGCCAATCAGTGAATACACCGACGACCGTCTCACGGGAGTATCAGTTACAGGGGCCAGCAACAATACATCAACATGGCGAGCCAATTGTCCCACGACAGAGCAACGAGTTTCTCACAAGCAGTCTCTGCTCCGATGTCGGGACCCATCTCTATACAAGTGATACTGTGACAATCTGTTCCACTGGCGAGGGTGAGGAGATATGAAAGGGACTGGCTATGGGTGGACAGTGGACCTCATCGCCATCGGAGTTCTCACAGTCCTTACAGCAGTGCTTCTCTGGTCGCAGATGCTTCCAGACTATGTGGTCTGGGTTATTGGGGTTCCGTTTATTGTGCTGTATCCTGGATACGCGTTGATGGCAGCTATATTGCCCGAGAAAGCACCGCAACTGCATACAGCAGAGGTAAATGCCGAACGGTCACCAACGCGACTCTCAAGAGTTGCCCTCGCAATTGTGTTGAGTCCTGTGTTGCTGGGAACTCTTGCGATACTGCTGAGTCCCTGGAACGCAATCGAATTGGGACCGCTGTTGGTTGGAACCACCAGTATAACAGTTGGATTGCTGATAATTGCGGGGATAAGACGGCTTACCCTGCCGCCACGTATCCGAGAAAGCATCACCGTCGGTGAGATAAAATCATGGCTCGATGTGACAATCCCGACAAACTCTCGTCAGAATCTCTCACTCATGCTCGCAGTCATACTGTTGATTGGAGTGAGCGCAGCAGCAGTCACGGTACCGACTGATGGGGAAGCGTACACAGAGGCATATCTGCTCTCCGAAACAGATGATGAATTACTGGCTGCGAACCTTCCAGACGAGGTAACAGCCGGTGAGACAGCAACGTTTCACGTCGGCATTGAAAATCATGAGAACGAACAGGTAACATACGAACTGGGTACCGTATTTCAACAATTAGATGGTGATGAGGCTACTGCGCAGGAGACATTGAATACGAGCGGTGTGACACTGTCAGACGAAGAGCAGGCAATTGAAGAACAATCGTTCACTGTTCCTGATATCGAGGGAGAACACCGCGTACAAGTCCTCATTTACGAGGGAGAGTTGCCAGACGAACCATCTGCCGAAAGTGCAGAGCACGTCCTCCAACTGCAACTCACGATTTCTGCAGACTAATACCCAGCGGATAGGAGGACTAGTCTCTCACAAATACGAATCAAAGTACTCCAGTGCAGTGATGACAGCGTTGAGTTCGTCATCGGATAGTTGGGGGTGTACAGGGATTGATAGAACTTCGTCTGAGGCCCTCTCCGCGGCGGGTGCGCTCACTGAGTGCTCTGCGTAGGCCGGTTGCTCGTGAACTGGTATTGGATAATACACTCCTGTGTCGATACCAAACTCGTCGAGATGGTTTTTGAGTTCATCACGACGTTCAGAGCGAATAGTAAATTGATGATACGCGTGGGTGGTTCTGGGCGCTTCCCGTGGAAGCGAGAATGAACAATCTTGTAGTCCGTCATACAGACGCATGGCATTCTGCCGGCGTTCGTGGACAAATAATGGGAGTCGCTGGAGCTGGGAGCGACCAATTGCAGCGGCTACGTTTGTCATCCGGAAGTTGTGTCCGAGACGCTCGTGCTCGTACCGGTCGCTCCGACCATGGTCTATAAACTGCCGGGTGCGTGCGGCAATCTCGTCATTATCTGTGACGACCATTCCTCCTTCACCAGTGGTCATGTTCTTTGTCGGGTAAAATGAGAAACAGCCAACATCGCCGAGAGAGCCAACCGGCTTTCCACGGTGTGTTGCTCCGTGTGCTTGAGCCGCATCTTCAATCACCGGGATATCATATCGAGCAGCGATATCTGAGAGCGCGTCCATGTCAGCGGGATGGCCGTACAGATGGACAACAAGCAATGCATCTATCTCACCATCATGAGCCTGAATCGTAGATTCGACTGACTGTGGGTCTATGTTGTAACTCTGCGGGTCGATGTCGGCGAATACTGGTTCGGCACCCGTGAATCGAATGGCATTTGCCGTAGCAATGAACGTAAACGGGGTCGTAACTACGCGGTCACCGGGTCCAATCCCGGCTGCATGTAACGCAGCATGGAGTGCAGTCGTTCCGTTCGACGTGGCGATTCCATGGGAGGTATGACTAAACGAGGCAAATTCTGATTCAAACCGCTCGACTTCCTCACCGGAGGCAAGCGAGCCGGAGTCCAGAACCTGTTCAACAGCTGTTTTCTCTTCAGTCCCGATGTATGGGTCAGCAATCGCGATTCTGTCTTGATATTGAGTTTCTGTCATAATTGGATTCTTGTTGGTAGTTCAGGGGATGTGATTTTTTCCGGAAAGTTTCTCTGGGAGCGGGCGATGTGTCGCTGGCGTTCCTATGGCGAGCGTCTCCGGCGGAACATCCTCCGTGACAAGTGCGCCAGCGGCGACAAAGGAACCCTCGCCAATTGCCAATCCGGGCAGAATTGTAGCGTTCGCACCGATAGATACGTTATCCTGAATCTCGGCACCCGTAATGTGGCTGGTTTCCCGAATCGGATATGGGTCGTTGGTGACGACAGCATGCGGCCCAAAGAAGACGTTGTCACCGATGATTGTCTCCGGAGGGACGTAGGTTCCTGTCTGGAGGCTCACTGCTGAGCCAATCTGTACATCGCCATCAACAACAGACCGCGTACCAACTAAAACATCGTCGCCAATGCTGCTATTTTCTCTGATTAGAGTATCATGCCCAGTTCGGAACCTGTCACCGATTGTTACATCGCGATAAATGAGCGTTCCAGACCGGATGACGGCGTTATCTCCAAGAACCGTCTCGCCGCCCCCGTCACCGACACCGAGCGTCGCGGTATCGGCAATCGTACAGTCCGTCCCAACTGTTAGCGCAGGCATCGTCTCACCGCCCTATAGAACGACATTTGCCATGACAAGAGCCTCGATAGCTATTGTTATAGAGCAAATACGGGAGGTCAGAAGCGAAGCCCAACAAAAAATACTGTATGTAACTGGTACGATTATGACAAAGCGATATAAGTGGAATTGATGTTCTAGAATCAGTGTGAGTTCAACTCGTGTATACAGCGGTGCCGTCGTTGGTATCACCGTCATGTTGCTTTTCGCGTTATCCGTCGGCCCTGCAGTCACCGCTTCTCAGTCCGGAATCAGCGGGAGTATTGTCGTTGGGCCGGATGAAACAGTCTCCGATATTGACGCTGTTGCTGGAACAATACACGTTCAAGGGACAGTAACTGGTGATATCTCAGGGTTTGCAGGTACAGTGATTATTGACGGGATAGTTGAAGGAGACGTGGATATCGCTGCTGGAAACGTCGAAGTGCGTGGAACTATCTCTGGCGACCTTTCCGCAGCATCGGGCAACATCTATCTGTACGAAGGTTCAACCATCGGTGGTGAGTTGACTGCAACCGCTGGGTCAGTGGTACTAAACGGTCAGGTTGGAGGAACGGCGCAGGTAGTTGGAGAAACAATCGAACTGGGAGAGAGTGCATCGCTTGAACAGTCATTAGTATACAATGGGAATCTGGGAGGCAATACAGAGGCGGTAGCTGGTGACATAACCAGGGACACGACGCTTGGCATTGGCGAATTCAGTGATATTCAACCGTTTGTCTCCTGGTTCTTTGCAGTGAGTATCTTCGTATTGAATCTGCTGTTCGGGGTCTTTTTGCTTGGGTTATTCCCGCGGTTTTCCGATACAGTTCTGGGAACGATTCGCGGCCAACCTGCACGGACAGCATTAATTGGTCTTGTTGGGGTGGTTGGGATTCCAACTGTACTGTTAGTGACAGCGCTAACTGTTATTGGCCTCCCAATAACCCTCGTCGGTACAGTTGCCTTTTTCTTGATTGCCTGGGCCGGACTCATGTATGGCCGGATAGCCCTTGGGATGTGGATACTTTCACTGGTAGATATCACGAATCGATGGCTTGGCTTGCTCCTCGGACTTCTCTTGGGAACGATTCTCTGGGAAATTCCATACGTTGGTGGACCGAGTAACTTTGTGCTCCTCCTGTTGGGCACTGGAGCACTGCTTGCCACAGTTGTGAGACGCCAACGGCGAATCCAACAGACCAAAGCAGACGACTTCAGGTATTGATTACCAGACCGATATAAGTTGCTTTCAAAATGTATCCTAAGTGTAACTAATACCGGAGAGCACACAGTGACTCGAATGTCAGCGATACATATCCATCCCCCTCAACGGATGGGGGATACGATACGAACCGAGTTGTCACCATCACAGTCAGTTTCTCGGTTTTTCACCGGAGAACCACTTACTGTCTCCTATGACACCTCGGTTGAATCAGTACCAGATTCAATACTGACAATTCCAGCGCTTGCGCAAGTTTGCCCCGTCGCCTGGGCAAATGGTGCTGCTGTCTCGGTCGGTCAGGTCGACAAACAATTTTACGAAGGTCTCAACGAAGTGCGAGAGACGCTCTGTGATATGTATGATTTCTTTGATGGCGGTGAGATTCGTGCGAGAGAGATAATTGAGACAGATGTTCCTGAACGAACAGCAGCAAGCGGATTATTGTTCACAGGGGGGGTCGATTCGACAACGTCCTTTTTCCGACACCAGGATGAGTCCCCCACAGTGATAAGTATTCGAGGCTGGACCATCAGACCGGGCCAGTCACACGACACGAAATGGAAACACCAGAAGGAAAGAACCAGAGCGTTTGCCAACGAGCAGGATGTTGAATCTGCATTCATCGACTCCAACATGCTCTCTTGTCTGGATAGTGCAATGTTGCTTGCACACTACAAACGGTTTGTTGATGGGGGCTGGTATAGCTCTATCGGCCATGGCCTCGGGTTACTAGGTCTCTGTGCCCCACTCACAGTTTCGAAGGGCATCACGGACCTCTACATTGCGGCCACTCACTGGGAGGGTATTGACCTCGAATGGGGCTCACGGCCGGATATAGATAACCACGTCAGATGGGGTGAAACAAATTGTCACCATGACTGCTACGACCAGACGAGACAAGAACGTCTCAGTCTGCTCGCTAACCTCATCAACACGGAAGGGAAAGCCGTCGAGTTACAGACCTGCAATAGGCAGACAGATACCAACTGCAATGCCTGCGAAAAGTGTTATCGAACTGCAATAGGGTTGAAATTAGCTGGACTCGATCCGAACGACCACGGCTATGTATTCGAAGACAAGGAGTACGTTCAGGTTCGGAAATCGTTCGAGAACGGCGACTGGGTTCTCGGTCAAGATGAACGGTATATGTGGGAAGATATCCGAGAGCGCTCAAAAGCAGTCGAGCCTCGCTCTGCAGCGGAACGTGACTTCTTTAACTGGCTTGCAACGACCGACCTCTCGACTATCGTGGACAATTCATCGCCGCCCCTTCGTCATCGGCTCATTCGGGCCGGTGCGCGGAACACCCCAGAGCCAGTTTATCGACGACTCTATCCCATCATATCTAGTGCGACGCAAAGCGATAGTAGCTAGTGTATACCGGTCAACGGAGCGATTGATATAGTAACAACTGAAACGATTTACACGCCGATCGCACAGCAGTCCTGCGATCGGATGTGCATTGACTTTCAGTGGCTACTATAGTTCTCACGCAGGACAGGTGGTGACGAATCTGTCACAGCTTCCGGCGACCGGTATATTACCAAAGAAGATGGGAGAATCCTCTCAGCGTACTTGCGAAGCGTATTGAACCGAAACACAGGCAGTAATACCGATAAGTAGTCCAAGTAAAACAGCTGTCGACGTCAGACCATATGAAGCCGCGCCAGCTTGTGCGGCAATAAATAATGCAAACCCACCTACTGCGACACCAAAGTAGACTTTGTGCCACTCGCGCTCCTCCGGTTCATCGAGATACCGTTCGAGTTGTTCGACGTTCGGACCAAACTCAATGGTTCCACGGTTTTGTTCGAAGTCAATAACATCGGTGTCATCCATTTTTGGGAGATGACATTGATAGAGTCCAACGTACACGCGCTTGCGCTGAGCCGAGGAGATTGCCTGTACCGTTGTATCGTTTTCGAGAGCCGCTATATGTTCTGCAACCTCGCTGAGGGTTGTTTCCCCATCGTTTTCATAGAGAAACCGAAGAGTCTGGCGACGACGGCTATTTTTGAGGATTTCGAATATCTGGTCAAGTGGTAAGTCATACCCGTGAGTATCACCCTCTGTCGGTTCAGATTCCGGTGAATCAGATGAATCGTCTTGTGACGAATCAGAGCTGTCCCCTGTCGGTGTATCCATACTATCCTGGGTAACTGTTGCGGTGTCGGAAGGAGAGTGTTGCGGTGAGGTTTCGCTCAACCAGCAAACTGGTTGTTGACGCTCTACGTTCATCGTGATGGTACCTCCTGGGGTATGTTAGGATAGTTTTGACTGCCATCACCGAGTTGATAGACTTCCTGTGAAAGGTCACAGTTATCAAACAGTTGGCGTCCATCGAGGATAAAAACATCATCGTCTATCTCATCCCAGCCAATCGTGTGAAACTCCTCATGTGCAGTGACGACCACTGCAGCGTCAAGGTCCAGCGCAGGCAGGAGGTCAATTGTCACATGTTCAGCAGCGATATCCTCGGTATCAGTACAGATAGGGTCAGCCGCATACACTGTAGTCCCTAAATCACTGAGGATAGCTGCAATTGGGAAGGCTGGCGCAGCACGAGTTTCATCAACACCTGCGCGGTAGGTAATTCCAAGAATCGCGACAGAGGCATCATTGAGTGTGATTCCGCGGTTAGAGAGCTTCTGTTGGAGAATATTTACGGTATACGCAGGCATTCCTTCGTTTACGCCCCGCGCCTCCTGTAATAACGGAAGCTTTTGCTCAGTGTTTTTGATAACAAAGTATGGATAATATGGTATGCAGTGGCCACCGACGCCTGGCCCTGGTGAATGAATATCACAGTAAGGTGTTCGGCTGGCAACGTCGATTGCTTCGTGGACATCTACGGAGAATTCCTCCCCTAGACGGGCAATTTCGTTTGCCAGCGCAATGTTGACGTCGCGATACAACCCCTCAAACAGTTTCACACATTCAGCGGTTGTCGTATCCGATACAGGTATGACATCGTTATCAGTGACCTCGTCATAGAGAATAGTTGCAGCACGGGTGCTCTCCGGGTCACTCCCACCGACGACTTTGGGGTACTCGCCGCGAATATCGGCAAGTGCTCGACCACTGGACGTACGTTCAGGACAGAACGCAAGCCCAAACGCATCCGAGTCCAGTCCGCTCTCCCCTACAAGCTCAGGTTCAATGACATCCCGGCACGTGCCTGGGGGAACAGTGGATTCGATACAGACCAAATCGCCCGGTGAGAGTCCAGCAGCAATATCCGTGATTGCTGCAGAAAGCGCAGACAAATCAGGTTCTTTGTTTTCTGTTAGCAACGTTGGGACAATAACCACGTGAACTCGTGCATCAGTTGCTGCTTCAACAGACCGGTCAGTTGCAGTCAGCCACCCTTCGTCAACTGCGTTCTCTATGGCAGTCATGAGTCCAGGCTCTCCCTGTACTGGACACTCGCCGTTAGAAACGGCCTTGACAACAGCAGGGTCAATATCAACCCCCGTGACATTTGTTGTCACTTCGGACAGGACAGCTGCCAGCGGTAACCCCATTTTTCCGAGGCCATAGACTGCTACTGGTATTTCACCGTTTGTCAATGCATGTCGTTGTGTCGCTCCCGATACCTCCGAACCGTACAGTCGTGTCGTTGATTGCTGTCTGCGTTCCATAATCTCCCCGTTGATATACAGTGGGCCAGTTCTGGCTCACGCACCGGAGAGATGGGGAACACTACCTTTGTTATACTCTCCCTTGCAATGAACAGTGTGTTTCAAAATCGCAAGAATGGACACCGGTAAGTTTTCAAGAAGAGGAGAGATTTGGAAAGACTCTGCGTTTTACGGGGAAAACCCAGTATATGTTTCACAATCCATGAGCAGGGAAGAAAGAACTGCCCACCGTTCAGTAATCTGAATACAACAAAGTGAGGATAGGGGGAAAGGAGAAAGCACACGCAATAAGAGAATCTTACGCGGATAACTATACTCGGACAACAACATATTGTCAGGAACAGTACCAAGCTAGTCGGTTGGAACCACATGAGAATCGGGCGGCAGTTACACAGGTGAGTACATACACATACTATGGGTTCGAGGGAAACTGAACTATCTCAGGATGTCGTGTTCGATATTCTCAGTAGTCCACGACGACGATACGTCCTGTTCTATCTCAGAAAGACAGGTGAAACAGTGAAATTAACCGATCTGGCTGAACAGGTCGCCGCCTGGGAGAACGAGACGGCACCTGAAGAGATTACCGACCAACAGCGAAAGCGTGTGTACGTTTCGCTGTATCAAACTCACGTACCGCGGCTTGCAGAAGCTGGCGTGATTGAATATGATAAGGAGTCTGGAAACATCGCGTTGGCTGAAGACGCGAGCAATATCGATGAGTACCTCGGAACGACCGAGCAGCCGTTGCCCTGGCAACAGCTGTATCTCGCGCTTGCGGGAATTAGTGTAGTTTTGCTTGGGCTGACCACGCTTGATGTCTCAGTATTCGCAGCGGTGCCTGAATCTGTTGCAGCAGCAATTATCGTCACGGGGTTTGTCGTGACCGCAATGATTCACTCGTTCGTCCGGCTCTCTCGTCGACGTGCTGTTCCTGATGAGCTACAACGGCGGAGATGAGAGAGACGGCTATAGAAAATTCTGAAAGTTGATATTACAGCAGTATAACCAAGACACTACCTCGAATTGCTAATACTTATTTTGAGTGAAAATCAGCTCGCTAAGCCAACGGGTGAGCGTTTGCGTCAGTCATCAGACTCCGGAACTAACTGGTCCGGTTCTCTTCTGAAGGTCGGGGTATTAGCAAACTCTCGAATCCGTTCCATATCGGTTTCAGTGATGTGCTCTGGCATCAGTACCACTAATCAGTCTTATACAGATAGTAATTGGTCGCCTGTTGGAATATCGGTTGCGCCTATGTTGTTCCTAGATAACATGGTCCAACTAATAAGCACGTCATACCAATCAGAAAAAGGATATGATTTTGTCACCACACACTGGTTCAAACCGATTACTCAACACAGGTAGCAACGGAATAACTATTGTACTAACCAGTAATTGATAGGACAATGTCACCTGAGCCGGTACAACATGGTTCATGTGTGAATAAGTGCCATATTATGAGAGGTTCGGGAATGGATACCTGGGAAGAAAGGGAGTTATCGGTGTATCACAGACACATACTCGCCCATCTCAGTACACACGGCGGCGCAATGAGTACCGTACAGCTTGCCCGCGTGATAGCAAACAGTCGAGCTGGAGGAGTTGCAAGCGGAATGGTCGGTAGGGAGGGTACTCAGCCGGGAGTATTTTCTACAGATGAGTTGCAAGAAGTCTATCTAGAGTTAGCAAGAACACACCTCCCGGTGTTGGACCGCAAAAACGTTATCAACTACTGTGACCAGAGTGGGGAGATATTATTGGCATCCTCTCAACACTGACCCCACGTTGAGTGAGAGTAGCAAACCACGGAACTCCATTTTTTACTCGTTTTTGGCCAGATTCTCCGTATCAATTGTTTCCCAGATAGTTCCTCCCTCCTCGGTTAGCCCATATACCCGACCTTTCTTTCGGTCTTCTGAAACGAGTAAGTCGACAAGGTCTCGCTCCCGAAGGTCTTGCAAGGCTCGAGAGACGTGCGCAATGCCGACCGACTCATCAGTTGCAATCTGTGAGGGGGTTGCTGGTCCAGATGCCAGCCGTTTGAGTGCAAGAATACGATACCGTGAACTGATTACAAAGCCAATTTCATCCCAATCTTCGGTCATAATTATTATTGTGTTGATGTTTTATCCGGCGTACGGACGAATTAGATACGTTCGATTCAATTTTGTTTATCGACAGCTTCCGGTATAGCTATTACGTTCGTTCAAAATTTGTTCGAATTTAAGCATAGTGTAGAATCTAATAAGGACTAATTACCACACAGATTAAAATTGTATAGCTGTAACTAGCAGGCAGAACACTATTTTTTCGCCAGATAGCACAGGTCTACAAAAAGCAGTATAGCCTGCGCCAGCCGTAAATGTGCTACTTCGTTTGAATCTCAATGTGGTGTGAATCCTCTACGGCATGTGTTTTTGGAAGGGTTAGCGTGAGAATGCCGTTGTGCAGTGTTGCTGATGCCTTATCAGTCAGTACCGGAGCTGGGAGTCGCACCGAACGTTTCATCGTCGTGGACCGTCGCTCTTTCCGGTGATACCGCTCCCGCTCGGATTCATGTTCTTCATCTCGGTGTGCTGTTAGCCATAGCGTCTGGTCGGTGATTGTGATCTCGATATCATCACGGTCAAAGCCTGGCAGTTCCGCCGTCACAACAAGTTCATCCTCGTCGTCAAGAATATCTACCGGAAGTCGTCGACCGGAAAGTTGTGACTGGTCGCCAGTCCACAACTGTGTCGTCTCCTCAAGTTGGTTATTCATCTCTTCAAGCATTCGTCTGAGGTCGAATGGGGAATTCATAGGTTTGCTGTATTGATTGCGTCAACTGATGGAGTGAGATCTAACATCGAAAGGAACCTGTGGTCGAGGTTCGTCATTCACCAGTTGCGCATATCGATTACCGAAAACCGAAGCCAAGGTCATTGCTATACGCTGCTTAGCACTGGCTATCAGTTCTAGATGTTATAGTAAGCAGTTCTTGTCCAGGAGTAGAAACTCAATCCAACCAACAAGCAGATAGTATTCGAAAAATTGATCAAAAAGCTGGCGCGAAGTAAGAGTAACCTACTCTTAGATTGTCAGCAAGTACTCAAATAGAAGGATACTCGTACGAATGAAATAGGAAACTACGAATAACTATCCCGTAATAGCGCTCAAATACCGTTAGGTCATAGGCTGTGATGGTATCACAACCACCGAACGGTTGCGTTGCGTACGAACAACAGGTGACTGCAAGCACGACACAAACAGGTAACTGGGAGCTTACGAAGGTACGCAAACGGGTAATGAGTACCAGACAACAGCAGCAGTCTATCAGTCCATCATGAACACCACAGATAACACGGACCAAACAGAACATCCACAACCCACGGTTGGAGAGCTAATGACCGAAGGAGAGCGAATGGCACTCAGAATGCTTGTCGAGGGAACAGTTACGTCACCATCGGTCTCAAGGCAGGGAACCATTGATTCGATATTTGATGCTATTTCCAACCCGGGCCGTCGATACGTGCTCACATATCTGCTCTGTGCTGATGATTACGTAACGATGTCAGAGCTTGTTGATTATGTGATGGCTCGCACGGACGCCTCAGCTAGCGATGGAGCGTTCAGAAAGAAGGTTACGGTGAGTCTCAGCCATACGCATCTTCCACGCTTGGATGAGGAAGGGTTCATCAAATATAACATGGAACGGCAGCTCATCATGCCAACCGACAAAACTGCGCTCGTAGACCCGTACCTGAAGTTGGCGTTGGTTCAACAACAACAACTCACCGAAGCACTTGAGAGTTGAACGAACTCACCCCCACTTTTTCATACCAAAAGGGATTAACAGCAGTTGAAAATCGTGAAAAGGACTCAGCCGGTAATTACAGATACAATGGCATTACCGGACCCGCACGTTCTCATTAATTTCAAGGCCTACGATGGAACGGCAGCGAGAAATGGATTGTCGCTGCTTGAACAGATATCGACCATTCAGCAACGGACTGGCGCATCTTTTGTCGTCGCACCACAGATTGCAGACCTCTCGTTGAGTGCTAAAGAGAGTGATATCCCTGTAATCGCTCAAGTGGCTACTGCGGGCAACAATCGAACACACAATGGACGAGTCCCAATACAAACAGTCGCAGCGAGTGGTGCTGCTGGCGTCGTGGTAAATCATCCAGAAAACGAAAGCAGTATCAGGACTATCGAGCGTGAAATTGCCGCCGCTAAAACCAGGGGTATTGAATCAATTGTTTGCGTAAATAGCATCGAAATGGGACGTGCAGTACTCGAATTCGGACCGGATTGGTTGTTATTCGAGCGACCAGCGGATATTGCAAGTGGGACCTCGATGGCTGAGACTGCTCCGGAACGTGTCGAGCAATTTGTTTCGATGGTCGATGAGAAAGAACCAGACACGCGTGTAATGCTCGGTGGGGGAATCAGCGACGGTAAAGCGGTTGCAGAGGCATTTCGTTGTGGAGTTGATGCTGTTGGTGCGGCATCAGCATACGTTGATGCTGATAACAAGGAGGCGTGGTTATCGGAGGTTGCAAATGGAATGAACGCAATTTCAAACAACCAGTGAGACAAGCAAGCTAATTCTATTGTATCGAGAGACTGCAACAAACCGTATCAGTGAATTAACGAAGTTGAAGGCGTTACATTGCGTTTAGAATGAAATATTTGCTCAAATACAGTGAAAGCAGTCGGTCTCTTTCAAAAGCCACCCTTTTTTCAAAGTACGGTGAGCTTTTTCGCTTGAAGGGATGGATAGTGAGGTTTCCACCGTACTGATGCCGTTTCACTTTGACAAATACCATTAAATTACCATATCATCTAGTGTTCTTACTGAGCGTGTAGTCGAAGTTACCATCTATGGATATTTGCTTACTGAAAATTGGGCGCTAATAACAAAACGACGGCTTACTGGTATCTTTTGATATGAGTCGAGACAAGGAGTTAACCAGAGCAGGTTATCTATCAAAAAGAAGAGGGCGAGCATGGCTCGTCCTTTTCGTTGTCGGACTGGCGATTATCGGGATGGGAGTCGTTCCTGGCGCGGTATCGGCAACAGACTCGTCTGGCGACGCATCGCTCGACGGAACTGAGAAACTGACCGTAACAGAGGACGAATATGTTGAAGAAACAGCCATCGAAGAGACGTTCAACCTCTCGGACGCACATACGACAATTTTAGGAGATGCGACTGATTCACTTGGCCAGGGTGTTACTGGTGTTGCGAACGTCTCGGATAACGAAACGAATGACATTGTGCTCGGTGTACCCGAAGCGGGCGTCAATGAGACTGGGGCTGTTCATCTCTTTTTCGACCCAGTGCCTGATGGGACTCTCGAAGTAGCTGACGCAAATCTAACACTCACCGGCGAAGCGGAAAATGATATGGCTGGATACGATGTCGCTTCTGCTGACATCACCGATGATGGAATCGACGAGCTTCTCATCGGTGCTCCGGGAACCGGCCCGGCGAGTGGTTCGCTGTACGTATTCTTTGGGTCCGAGCTCCAGGAGCACGCTGATGGCGAAAGCACGAATATCTCACTTGCGGACGCCTCCGCGACAATAACGGGTGAGAGCCCTGGTGATTTCTTCGGCCAATCGATTACGGCATTCGGCAACGAGTCAATGGTCACGGAGAGTGTAGAAAACAACGAAACGACAGATGAGACTGTCGAAAGCGATGAAACTGATTCCTTCATCGGTGTTGGAGCACCCGGTGTGGACAATCAAACCGGTGCTGCGTATGTGTTTGATTCCATTCAGGCGATAGAAACGGCGGAACAGACGGCAACAAATGCAACAGTCACGTTCACCGGCGAGGAAACAGGTGACAATGCCGGCTTTTCAGTCGCAGCCGTTGAGAATTACACCGACGACGGAGACACGGTCCTTGCTGTTGGTGCACCACAGCATGATGCCGTCGGGAACGACTCCGGTGCGGTCTACGTGACAAATAACATCACAGAAGAGGAAGGTGATAGCACACTCGCGGACGCAGCGCTCACACTCGAAGGTCAGACTGCTGGTGATGAGGCTGGCTGGGCCGTTGCCGATGCTGGTGATGTCAACGGTGACGACCGGCACGATATCATCGTTGGGGCACCGTATAGCAACATGACGGGATACAATGCTGGTGCAGCCTACGTACATTTCGCAGAATCTCACCAGGATGGCGTTCTGAGCCTTGGTGATGTCGATGCCATACTACAAGCCGATGCGCCGGATGACCTCGCAGGGTGGTCCGTCGCTGGCGCATCTTCCCTGAGTTGTGATGAACAGTACGGGGCCGTTCTGGTCGGTTCACCATCTAACTGGCAATCTCCAGATGCAGGACAAGCGGCAGGTACTGCGTCGCTCGTGCACGGGTCAGACCTCACTGTCGAACCGGATGAGCGACCAGTGAACGTCTCTCTCACGGATGCACAGGCGACTTTTGTTGGAGAGTTCGAACAGGACCGCGCAGGTACGTCCGTCGCCGCGCCTGGTGACGTGACCGGAAACAACGATAGCGATGTCCTTGTCGGCGCACCAGGATACAACGAATCACAGGGTGCAGTTTACGTCGTCGAAGGGGAGTGCCCAGTAGTCGACGAACCGGATGAGGAGCCAGACGAAGAGCCAGTTGACGACGCGTTCTTCGACGTGGAGATTATGGAGAAAAATGACCCAGTCGAAGCCGGTGAAACACTCGAAGTGACTGTTGGGGTTACCAACACTGGCGAAGAGGCTGGTGTGCAGGATATCCAGCTAAAAATCGGTGGTGAGCGTATTGACGTTGCGAGTGGAGTTGAACTCGACTCAGGAGAAAGCGAAACCGTTACGCTCACTTGGGATACCGACCCCGATGATATCGGTGAGCATACCGTTGTTGTCTACAGCAAAGACGACCGCGATAAACAGCAAATTAGCGTGACCGAACCACCCACAGATGATGCGTTCTTCGACGTGGAGATAACCGAGAAAAATGACCCAGTCGAAGCCGGTGAAACACTCGACGTTACCGTCGATGTGACGAACACCGGAGACGAGGCCGGTACTCAACCAGTGTACCTGAAAATCAGTGGCGAGCGCGTAGACACATCCGAAGCTATCGAACTTGAGCCTGGTGAAAGTGAGACTGTGACACTGAACTGGGAAACTGACGCCTCCGATGTCGGTGACCATTGGGTGAAAGTTTACTCGAAAGATGACTCAGATAGGCAGCAAATTAGCGTAACCGAACCACCAGTCGAGGACGACTTCTTCGATATTGAGATAGTCGAGAAAAACGACCCAGTCGAAGCCGGTGAAACGCTTAATGTCACGGTCGATGTGACGAACATCGGAGACGAATCTGGAGTGCAAGACGTCCGTCTCAAAATAGGCGGAACGTATGTCGATTTGGCTGAAGATGTCGAGCTGGATCCGGATGAGAGCGAGACCCTTACACTGCGCTGGGACACCGGAGCAGCAGATGTCGGTGATCACGTCGTCAAAGTCCTCACCGAAGATGCCTACGACTACCAGAAAATTACCGTCGAAAAAGAACCGCCCGTCGGTGAGGCCTTCTTTGACGTCGACATAGTCGAGAAAAATGACCCAATCGAAGCCGGTGAAACGCTTGAGGTCACTACCGAGATTACGAATACGGGTGACGAGTCAGCCACTCAGAATATCAATCTCAAAATCGGCGGTGAGCGTATCGACATGGAAGAAGTCTCACTTGAGCCCAACGAAACTGAAACTGTCACACTGACCTGGGAAACCGACGAAGACGACATCGGTGACCATTGGGTCAAGGTGTACAGCGATGACGACAAGGCCAAGCAACAGATTTCAGTCACTGAGCCGGATGTTGAGGAGGCATTCTTCGGGATAGAGGATATCACGAAAAACGACCCAATCAATGTCAATGAAACCCTGACTGTCGACGCCGTAATATCGAACAACGGCAACGAGACGGGCACTCAAAATGTCACACTCTCGATTACGGACGCCGACGGTGAAGAAATCCATACGGAATCGCAAGAGCTGATGCTCGACCCCGCACAAAATGAAACAGTCAGTTTCGAGTGGGATACTGCAGGTGTTGAAGCCGGTAACTACACGGCTACGGTGAGCACAGACGATGACGATTTCGAACAAGAATTTGCTATCGAGGATGTTGAGCCTGATGAGGCGCTCTTTGACTTAATTGATATTACGAAAAACGACCCAATTAACGTCAGTGAGACGTTAACCGTGGATGCAGTTGTCTCGAATAGTGGAGACGCAGCCGGCACACAGAATGTGACGCTCTCAATTACCGATGCCGAAGGCGAAGAAATATATACGGAATCACAGGAAGTGACACTCGACCCTACACAGAATGAGACAGTTAACTTCGAGTGGGATACTGCAGCCGCTGAAGCCGGCAATTACACGGCTACAGTGAGCACTAATGATAGCGACATTGAGCAGGGATTCGCTATCGATGACGTGCCAGTCGACCCCGAAGAGATGGTGTTTGAGATAGATGACATCACGAAAAACGACCCAATCAACGTCAGTGAGACGTTGACTGTGGATGCCGATATCTCGAACACGGGCGAGGCTACTGGGACACAGAATGTCACGCTTTCCATCACCGACGTGGATGGTGAAGAAGTTCACACGGAATCACAGGAACTGACGCTCAACGCGACGGACAATGCGACAGTGAGCTTCGAGTGGGACAGTGAAAACGTCGAAGCCGGGACTTACACTGCCACTGTCAGTACTGACGACGACACTATCGCCCAGGAGTTCGATATCGAGGAAGAGCCACTCGATCCAGCAGCGTTCGAACTTGAATTCATCGATAAGAACGACCCGATCGATGCCGGTGAAACGCTCGAAGTAACGGTCAACGTCACCAACGTCGGTGAACAGGAAGGCACTGAAACGATCGAGTTGCTCGACTTCGACGGGAGCGTCGTCGATTCGGAAGACGTGACACTCGGTCCCGGTGAATCCACACAAATCACACTGACGTGGGAGACTGGCGAAGGTGATGCGGGAACTGGTGACATCACCGTGCGGACCGCAGACGGGGCGGTCAGTATTACACAGGAAGTGACCGTCGAGGAGCCAGACGAACCAGCGTTCTTCGAAATTACAGACATCACGAAGACGGACGGTGGTGAAATCGAAGTCGGGGAGACGCTGATGTTCGAGGCCACCATCGAGAATACCGGCGGCATGCAGGCCACCCAGAACGTCACGCTCTCTATTCTCGATGGAGATACCGTCATCGTCTCCGAAACGTTTGAAGTGACGCTCGATGCTGGCGAATCAGAAACTGTTACGTTGACCTGGGAGACTGAAACAGACGATGCCGGTGAGTACACTGCGAGCGTCGACACTGCAGAGGATTCGGGCTCACAGCCTGTCACCGTTACTGAGCCACCCGCATCGACGGTTACCTTCTTCGGCTGTGGAAACGTCGAGCTAACCGGCCCTGACGAAGAGTTTCCCGCTGATGTGACGCTCCTCATCTACAACCCAGGACAGAACGAAGTGACAGAAGTCGATGAGACGCTCGAAGCGGGTGAGCGTCCAGGTAGTCCGGGTGGTCAACTCATCGGTATCGACACACCGTTTGGTATCTTCGAAAATCCCAACTTCAACTTTGACGAATTGAACTGTGGCGATTCCCAAGGACAGGCCGAGGGAGTTCCAGGTGACCCACGTGATAAAATCGACATCGAGGAGAATGGCGACGAGGAAACCGAGGAGAATGGCGACGAGGAAACCGAGGAGAATGGCGACGAGGAAACCGAGGAGAATGGCGACGAGGAAACCGAGGAGAATGGCGAGAACATGAATTCATCAGTTCCGCTACTGAGCCTATAACAGTCGGTCCGACAACGTTTTTCGAGAGATAACAGTCGATAGCACTACAGTTCAGCCTTCCAGATGGCAGTAATTTCTTTTTCGATATCTGCCGTATCGAGAACCTGTAGTTCTGAAAGATAGTTTCGGGCTTCTGTGAGGTGTGTCTTCGTTTCGGATGGACCGTTGGCATACCGCGCTTTCAGCACCGAAAGCTCTGCCATATTGTATTCTAACTTTTCAGCAAGGATTTCTTCCATCGAAACATCATGGATTTCACTCTCCTCACGCGTCTGGTCGGCTATCCAGACTGGAACCTCCAGTTGAACCACACAGTCTCTGGACGGGAGTGAGAGCGTACAAACCTCAGTTTCGCACGAGTCAGTGTTCCACGGAACAATAACATATTCCTGTTCAGTACTCTCCATGGATAGCTAAACGAAAAGAACATATAAATGTACGAGCCGCTTACCTTAATAGGGTAAATTAGAATAGTTTGTCGCTCACGAAAGAAGTCGTACCGCCGAAAAACCACCAAATCCGACGACGATAGCCAGGACGAAAGAAGCCGCCCATGCAAAAATAGTCCACCCAATTTTGGAGCGACTTACGCCAGCCCCTGCAGCTGAAGCGGCTCCCGCTCCAGTGACGCCACTAACAATAATCTGGTTGAAAGAAACCGGGATACCAAACAAAATCGCGACTTGTGCGAGTATAAATGCAGGAATCAATGCTGCAAGTGCCCGTCGAGGGCCAAGCGAGGCGTAATCCTGCGCAACGGCCTTTATCATCCGCGGGGCGGCAGTCCACGCACCGATAAGCAGACCAATACCACCGCCAACAAGAATAGCAATAAGCGGCACAATATCATCAAGCAGCGGCAATAGCGGGCCGACTGCAAGCCCAACCTGACTTCCACCGGCCGAAAAGGCGACAATCGCACCCATCGCAAGTGCAAACCGTTGTTCGGCCTGTATGACTCCGTTTCTGGCCTGTTTAGAGATTAACACACCAGCAATGACCGCAAACAGTAATGAGATACTGAGAATTCCGACAAACGTCGGTCCAGGGATGTACGCACCGCCAGTTTGAGCGAGCGTGGCACTCCCCTCAGCCGGGCCAAGAACGGCGAACTCTATATTGGCGATAATGAGCCCGACAATTGCACCAAGGGCGGAGATTGCGAGGTCTTCACGATGGTTTTCATCACGTAACCATATTGCAATTCCGTATGAGAATGCTGCTCCAACAAACGGTGTGAGTGTCCACATAAGCCCAATCTCGAGATATTTCGCCCACGCAGGCTCTCCACCCATAGCTAGTCCGACACCGATGACTGCACCAGTCACAGTGAATGCTGTTGCAATGGGATAGCCGGTGAAAATCCCGACCGTTACTAGCGTAGCAGCGATGATAAGCGCCATCGCCGCTGCTGTGGTAGAGAGCGTTTGACCCTCAATCAAATCCCTGCCCACTGCTTCCGAAACATTTGCTCCCTGTAAGACAGCCCCTAAAAAGATACAGAGACCAACGATGAACCCAGCCTGCATCACAGAAATAGCTCTCGCACCGACGGCTGGTGCAAACGGTGTGGACCCTGCAGAGCCTGCTCCGATAGTCCAGGCCATAAACATGCTGGCGATGATAGCAGTAACAAAAAGTGCGCCAGAAAGGATCTCAACCATACTAAACAGATTTAAAACCGTTTTCAGTACAGTACGGACCGCAGTTGACAACGGACGATGCGTCGTGGGTGGCTTCCATTGGGATACCAGTTTCTGTGGTTGTCAGAAGTATAGTGATTACGAATTCCGAGAGGTTGTTTGTTCCTGTTTTTGTGTGCCTTACAATGACCATTCAGTCACTGATACTCACTAATGAGTACTGCGAACGGAACAACGAGTGAGCGACCCAACATTATTCTTGTCTCGATTGATAGCCTGCGTGCAGACCACTGTGACCCACTCGGGAGTATGCAAGGGTTGACCCCGATGATGGATAAACTCGCTTCCGAAGGAGTGAACTTTCGAAATGCGGTATCGACCGGTCCACAAACCTTCTCATCGATGCCATCCGTGTTCACCGGCCGAGCACGTCCTAGTGATACACTTGAACAACGTACTGCAGCGACCCATTGGGAGAGGCGGCTTGAGTCTCTGAACGAACACATGCAGTCGTCCACGACACTTGGACAGAAGTTACAGCTACAGGGCTATACGACCGCTGCTGTCACCCCGAATCCGTGGACATCGAAAGCCGCGGGGTTTACTCGCGGGTTCGATACATTCGTTGACCTCTCGCGAGAGGGTTCTGACAGTGACTGGGTATCACGACTGGAGGCATTCCCAGGAATTGACACGGAAGATAGAGCAGTCAAGCTCCTTGTGAATATGGTGACTGGGAGTTCATTTTTCGCAAAG
>LKNH01000022.1 GCA_001564135.1 Halobacteriaceae archaeon Tc-Br11_E2g27
GAATATGACCATCATTGCTCATAGGTTGTTGACTACTTTGAGATTTAAAAGATAAAGACTCCGATAGTGCTGTCAGGCTACTATACCGACAGGCTCAGCGATTCAAATTGACAGACTTATTGTTTCGGTCCTGTTCTCAATTAGCTCCAACTGCCGTCGTATCCCGGGATAATATCATCGTAGTCGACGTCGGCAGATTCGCCGTAATAATTATCACTGAACTCGACGTTCCGCCAGGCTGTTTCGGTGGGCTGGATAATACTTTCATTTGTCCAGGACCCTGCCGGGCTATCTAGTGGCTCTTGTTGATTGAAAAACCAGTTTTCGGTAATCTCGTACACATCATCTGGGACGCCACGCACCTGCAGAGCAGGCAGCGGAGTATAATCTCCTCCGATTTGTTCGTTTGCTTCGACAATATTGTTATGAACCTCCGAATTACGACCTGCAGGTTCGTGAATGTCGATGACGATATCGGTTGCATTTGGGCCAAAGTGGTTGTACTGACAAACGTATCCCTCGTGGCTACCGGTGGAAGCAATGGAATGACGATTGTAGTCGAAGAAATTATACTCAATCAGCGGACGCCCGGTACTCATCGTAACGCCGTAGCCAAGGCCGGATTGGTTAATCTCGTAAATGTGGTTGTGGTGAACGTGTGCTTCGCCGTTGTTGAGATTCACCCCTGCGTAGCTGAACTGTCCGATCTCACAATTATCGATTTCAATACCTTCCGATACCGCTGTAACTGCGTTGGAATTGGTACTTCCGTTAGGACCTTCTGGCCACGGTCCTCGCATTCTGATTCCCGTAATTCGTGACTCTGCATGCATCGTAAACAGCTCTCCAGGTTCGTTTCCTCGAGTTGTTTCTATTAATGCACCATCTGAACCGTCTTCTCCCCGGTTGGATGCTACCGTCACCCCTTCTGGAATGTCAAGTGACGTATTGCCCATCTCGAATGAGACATCAGGGTCGATAAACACAATTTCACCACTGCCAGCATCGATGAGCGCACCCGCAAGCTCATCCTGACCCGAAACGATATAATCTGCGTCGTCTGCGTCAACTATATTCTCGTAATCCTCACCTCCTCCGAGTGTCAGATTGTCTGAACCATCAGATGAATCATTGTCATCTGTTTCGTCCTCGCTTTCCTCGTTTTGGCTCTGATTACCGCCAACGACTGCGGAACGAGACCGTCCCTCTGAGATGGGTGATGTTTCATCAGCGCTCACCCCTGCTACTGCAAGGATGGCAGAGGTAAATCCTACACTAGCTGTCTGTAACCACCTCCTACGAGTGACAGTGGAGGTTGGTTGTCCGAGGCTACTCGATTTGTCATCGTCCGGTTGTCCCGGCATGAGCGAGTAAAATAAGCTTATTATAAAAACTGTTTTCGCGGGTTCATCAATAACTCCTTACTTGCGGTCGTTACAACCTCTTAGTCGGTGGCACTTTTCTCACGTTTACTTATGAACTTACTACTCTGCCCGATGAACGACCTTACTCTCGAAAATCACTGGTTACACAGCAATAACCTACTCTTACTACCAATCTTAATCAAAGCAACTGATATCAGTCCGGGAGTCCACCTGCTGAGGTGCAGCTTACCTTAACCAACAACTGACGATAATTCATACTTATGTTGGTTAAAATTGTACACCCTGTTTTGCGCGGACACATCTATACACTCATACTGCCGGATGTAACTTCGGTACCGTACTCGCCACCACGGGGTGGCGATATTGTTCAATAGCTTACGTGCAGTAGTATCACAACCTGTACGCGGGACTCTCTTCCAACAGTCGTCTAGAACGCCATACCAGATATCGGCTGACAGGCCATTCTTCAATAAGATTGCTCACTTCGCATAAATACTGAATACGCTCTCTCAAGTCCATATCTGCACTTTTCGGCGCTTGCACCAGATATCATTTACCCCATTGGTGTATACCGGACAGTGTATGACAACAGAGGAAGATACAGTCGACAGACGCTGGGTACTTGGAACAATTGGCATCGGTGCGGCGGCCGGCCTCGCTGGCTGTCTCGGTGATGATGGTGACGATATCGAAGGAGCCGGCGATGATGAAGATGAAGACGAAGAGGATAACGAAGACACCGGCGACGAGTTGACTCTCTCAGAACCTGCAGCATTTCCTGAAAATGAGGACGATGGAGTCTGTGCAGTTTGCAGTATGATTGCCGCCGAGTATCCCAACTGGAACGCACAGGTGGTCCACGAGGACGGCCACCGTGAGTATATGTGTTCGAAAGGCTGCCTGACAGCCTACTACTTCGCGCCCGATAAGTTTACGAGCGGTGACGCTGATGAGGAGATTGCTGGTGTCTGGGCGACGTGTTTCCAGAGTGGCGACCTTATTGATGCGACTGAAGCGTACTTTGTTTACGAACAGGAAAGAGAGCGTCAGGATTTCCCGATGCCAATGGGGAGCCCTCTTGCCTTTACCAATCGGGAAGAGGCCGTTTCCTACGTCGAAGAGTACGACGAGCTTAGTGAGGACGAACACGTGATTACCCTCGAGGATATCGATCGTGAGGTCGCAGAGTTCTACCGTGAACCTCGATTCGAGGAGATGAGCGATTGAGTAGTACAGCAATTCAATCCTTTCGATAAGAACACGGTCACCGTCGTCTCAAAATGGCCTTTTGCTGCTTTCTTCTGCTCTATTAGCTTGTGTCGTCTTCCACAAACGTCATCAACCAATTCTCTGGTTCTCTGATATCGTATCCATGTTGTTTCCAGCCGTTGGATAGCGTTCGTACAACGTGCGTTGTTTGGGAAGCTACCAGCGAAAGCGGGGGAGTAGCATCTGCGTGGAAACCGAACCTGGTAACAATAGATTCAGGAAAACCTTGTGGCGGTATAATAAACTCATCCGTCTCCGAATGTGTCGTCAAAATATGGGCAAACAATTCCATAAGAACGGCGTTGGGTTGTGATTGTAATGGAACGACATCGGTAAATTTGGTTGTTGTTAGCTCTGGACTGGCAGATGTTCCAGTTATGATGGCTGCTATCGGTTCTCTCTTAATTTCGGCCAGAAATGTTGTGTACTCCCAATCCGGATTTTCTAAACGCCACTGGTAGAACTGCTCGTCACGGTGGGCGTGAATCTGTTCTGGGACGGATTCTCGGTAAAGTGCTGCGAGTTTCTCCGTCGGTGGTTCAGACTCAACCGTAATACTGACGTTTGACTCTGCTGGTGCGGTAAAATCCCGAAGACCGTAGTATCCCTTAGCAACTGGTGTGGCTATATCTCCTATAAATCGGATTGATTTTCGACTGGTGCGAGAGCGAATGAGATTTCCGGGATTTTCAACTCTATAGTAAGATGTTCGGTTTGAAACAATCTCACCACCATGGTTGATATGAGTTGGTCCAGATAACTCGTTTGGAAAGGTGAAATAGAAGGGATACTCACCGGAATACCGTTCAATTGCTTCCTCCATCATTCGTGAAAACAGACCTTGTCGTCTATGCTCTGGGTGAACCATAGCATCTCCCGGCTGCAGCGCTACGTCATGTTCCCCATTAATTACGATAGGTATTGCAAATAAGGGTCTCGACCCTATGAGACTTCCCTGAGATGTCGCGACAACCATCGGTACATGACCAATATACGGATTCTCAGCATACTTCCAGTCGAACCAATCTCCCCCTTTGGTCTCACCCATAACAGTAGCATAAAGCGATAAGAACTCATCTTTGTCCTCTCGTTGATACTGACGGATGGTATAGTCGCTCATTCGTTTAATACCGGTCTCATCCCTTGTCCTAAGATTATCCCGAAATTGCTGATTGCCTGGATAGTGCTGATTTCTTCACGATATTCGGCAAACATTGGTGGAACTGTGAGTGATTTGTCGGATAGACGCCTTCGTCTTGGTTTAAGATGGATGATTTCGTATGCTAATCGATAACAGTGAAACTCACGCAGCTCGTTGTTTAACGAACTCGCTTTTTAATTTTCCCAAGACGGCTCTGACGCTTTTTATCCTGTGAGCGTTCCTCTATCTCTTCACTAGCCACTTCGACTGTTTTTTGTCCTGCTTTCCGAGCATGTTCAACTGATGCAGCAGAATGTTCAGCTGCTTTGGCTGCTTCATCAAGTGCCTCTCTCGCTGCCTCTTTCGCTTCTTCTTTTGGCTCTTTCCGTCGTTCCCGAAGTCGCTTCAATGTAACAACTCCGATGATAATTCCAATTGATGCGACAACAAATTGCTTTGCTCTGCCCATGAGTTGTTAGCAGCACGGTTTCCTCTTAGTAAGTCCCAAGCTATAGTAGCCACTGAAAGTCAATGCACACCCGATCGCACGAAGGCTGTGCGATCGGTGTGTAAACCGTTTCAGTTGTTAATAGGATTCTGGTTGGCTACGGCTGCCCGCAGTCTGTACCTGTGCTTCTGTCACAGCTTGTCAAATTCAAACACATTAACCGTCGGATGTAAAATACTCTGAAAGTGGAATCCGTCTTGAGCGGGATTCTCTATTGATTCAGAAGGCTCACTTGTTGATAGTCTTGTTCTGTTTGCAAAACACGGTCAGCGACATCAGCGAGTGTTTCAACCGCGAGTCCACTGTTCCGTTTGGCATCGATATAAGCAAAGATCGTCTCGAGTCGATTAACATCTCTCTCGGTGACGAGGTCATTTGGGTGTAGCCAAAGATGAACAACTCCTCCCGAACTGAGTGCGTTGTCGATTGCGCCCGTTACTTGGCGAACAATAGGGTCCATCCAGAGTGTCTCACACACAACCCGTGGTAAGCCTTGAAATCCGAACAAGAATACCGACGGTGGCACATCCACAAGTCCATACTCATCCACTACCGGTTCGACGAGTGGAACTCGGTCGGGGTTGATGGTAGCAGAAAGTTTCTCCCACTGCCTTTGGTGAGTGAGTTGTTGTGGAGCACTGCCCCGATAGACACGAAATCCGGCATCTGCAAGCACCTCACGGTATCCAACGGCATTACGGGGAAATACAAACGAATCGTACTCTATGCCATACGGTTTTGCGGCGTCCTTTGCGGCTTCTATCTCGGCTTTAATCACTGCTTCATCGAGTCGAGGGTCATCAAATAAGACGTGCGAAAACGTGTGCGAACCGATATCGTGGTCTAGCTCGCTGGCTTGTAACGCACGAACCAACTCACCGCCAAACCGCAGGTCTGGGCGCAATCTCCACTGGTCGCGCTCGCGCGCGAACCACCCTGGGGGGGTTGGGTGTGACAAATGGGCCCCATCACATTCATCAAGCAACAAGTGTCCAACGATTGCCCAGGTCGCCGGGATTGAATACCGCTCACAAAGGGTATGTAGCTGAATCCAGCCATTTCTCGCGTATTCAACGCGTTTCTGCGGTGGGTCTTTTAGGTCGTGGAAACCCCAGCCCAGTTCAGCGTCGACGGAAATAACAACCGAACTCATTACTCAACACCGTTCATACTAGCTGGTTAAGCCGAATAGAATTAGTTAGACTCAACTAACCGATTCTGGCATGCACGACTTCACTTCGCAATACGACATAGGATAGTCCTAACTTGTTGTTATCACTGCGTAACAAAGCGCAGAAGCCCTGTCGTTTTCCACATGGATAGACCGGATTTCGAACAGGGAGTGATTATTCCAGCAATCTCGACGGCAAGTAGCACCGCTGCTATCCGCTCGCTTGGGAGAAAAGACATCAAGACTGTGGTAATTTCGGAGCATGACTCACCGCCTGGGGTCCGCTCAAAATACTGTGACGTACAGATACCTGTGCCGGACCCGACGGAGGATTTACCAGGCTATGAGCAAGCACTGAGGGTTCTGGCAAGACGTCCGGATGTTGAAACGATACTACCATTCCGGGAGGCTGACATCTATATTTTATCGAAAAACAAATCTTACTTTGCAGAACATTTGGGTACTGTCTGGCCATCACTTGAGACGTTGAACAAAGTCCAGGATAGGATACAGCTGCGCGATGCTGCAATTGCTGCTAATGTGGCACTCCCGAAAACAACAACGCTTGATAACTGGACGGACTGGAAGACCCCTGCAGTGACCAAACCACGGTACACGGTTCACGCACCGGAATACAACGAGGAATTTACGTGCCCTCACCCAGAATCGGGGTCGACAACGTATCTCCCACCGGATATTGAGCCAGATACGGAGAAGATAATCAGTGAGATGGGTCACATCCCTATTATTCAAGAGTATATTCCAACCACTGACGAATACGGATTTTTCGCACAGTACGATGAGGGTGAACCAGTCGCGACGTTCCAGCACCGACAACACCGTGGATGGAAGTACGCTGGTGGCCCAAGCGCGTACAGGGAATCAGTTTCAATTCCAGCACTTGAACGTGCAGGTCGTGCGCTCCTTGATGAATTAGATTGGGACGGAGTAGCGATGGTTGAATTTCTTCGGGACCCGGAGACCGACGAGTTCAAACTGATGGAAATCAACCCTCGCTTCTGGTCATCACTCCCGTTCACTGTTCAGGCAGGTGTTGATTTCCCTTTTATGTATTATCAACAGGCCACAGAAACTGAAATCCCATCTCAACGACCGTACAAGGCCGGTATTGGCGGGCACCTGCTTCGTGGGGAGGCCCTCCATCTCTACAGTATTCTACGTGAGGATTCTCCACTTGTCGAACGGCCATCGTTTGCTGGCGCTGCTCGTGATATTGCTCTCTCTCTTGTTACGCAACCACGGTTTGATTATGCGTCACGGGATGACCCTGGCCCATTTGTGGCTGAAGTCGCAAACACTCTCAACAGCCTCCAACCCAAGTACCGTAAGCAATCTGCGATTGAGCCGGAAACAACTGATATAAAAGAAACTGAAAACACTCGGACTCGGGCAGCAGTTGCCCGTGTTTTTAGTTGGCTTTACCAATGAACATTCCGTCTCTGTTCAACCTCTCGGATTCACGGACTGACTCAGCTGGAGGAGTTGCAGACTCTGAAGCACCGTCAGCACCGCGTGTCCGGACAGTCCCCTCTGCAATCACGCCAATTAGTCCACACGATATTGTAGCTGGTATCCATGGCCAGTACAGCAACTCTGGCCGAAAGGATTTTCGAACACAGATTCTTCGTTACCTTGATGGTAACAGTGCAGCGACGTATACCTCGTTCCGACGGGCGCTTGCCGGCTGTTTACAGACTCTCCGGACAGAATCAACCTCAAGCACTGTCCTTGTTCCCTCGTTTTGTAGCTCCGATTATCCGAAAGCGATTGATGGAACTGGACTTTCGCTTCGCAGATATGATGTGAATCCAGAGACGCTCGCAGCCGATATCGACTCGCTCCGTTCCCAGTCATTTGATGACGTCCTTGCGGTAATAACTGTCAATGTCTTGGGCTATACATCCGAGATGGAAACAATCGAAACACTGTGTGACGCACAAGACGTGTTCCTTGTTGAGGCCCTTGGATACGGAATTGGCGCTGAATACCGGGGAAGGCGGCTTGGGGCGTTCGGTGATTGTAGCGTCCTGAACTTCCAGCAGGGAAAACCACTCCCTATTGGCGGAGGAATGGTAGTTTCACAGCATCCAAAACTCACGTTTGACGATGCTGGTCGACCCGCTATATCACCAAACATCGGTACACTGAGTGGTTATATGCTCTTTTCACATCCCGCGATGTATGGACTATACCGGAACGGCGGAGAAAAGATAGCAACCGTCGTGACTGGTACTGAACGGCCAAGCACCCACCCAGAATCGAAGGAGGCGGTGACGTACGCACCTCCATTTAAAACAATGTCTGACTTCCAGGGGGCCGTTGGCTGTCGAGTCTTGCACCGACTCTCAGCCCACCGGTCGGAAAGAGCACAGACTGCGCAATGGTACACGGAACAGCTCGCTGAGCATGGTCTCGTTACATTGCTTTCACCGGTTGCAGACATGAATAACCATCCATACGTTCGATACCCGCTTCTTGTAGATTCTCAAGAGCGCCGGAAGCAATTATATGACCGGCTGGCGGCCGCTGGTATCCAGAGCAGCATACTCTATGACTGGCCGCCAATTGATGCTGACAGATACCCAGGGGGAGCTATGTTACAGGACCGGTTGTTGACGATTCCAACCCATCCATACGTCTCCGAAGCAGATCGCAGCCGGGTTGTGGAGTGTATTACTCAACTCGATAATGGTGTGACGGAGTAGCTACATAATAACAAAAACAACCCACGTACCGGTATGTGTATCGATGACACACAACGGCCTGAACACTGAGAGGGAACTGCTGACAGATGGTGGTCAATCCTGTTCGGTTGATGAGACACAAAAGAAAGCGCTTGAGCAGCTGTTCATCGAAGTCACTGGCACTGATATCGTGACGGAACCTCAGGATGCTGCACAGCAGAGTCGTAACGTCTCTGACCAGGAAGCAAGTACAGTGTCAGGGTATGTTGCTGAAGTAACTAAAAATGATGGCCTTGAAGAGACGCTTCCTGAACCCGATAGCGGTAGCTCACACTGATTTTCGCTCAGATTACTCTGCTAACCTTGGTCAACCATGCTGAATAAGCGCTGAATAGCAATACGACTCTCAGGTGAGGTATGTTCCGATGAGACGACCAAAAAGACGAGAGTTCATAATGAGTACTGGCGCTCTGGCTCTTGCCGGAGCAATCGCAGGCTGTGGCGATGCAGACGATGAAGAGGATGATGAGGAGCCTATTGACGATGAGGAGCCGGAACCTGATGACGACCCGATGGATGATGATGAGGAAGAACAGGAGGAAGAAGAGGAGGAAGAAGAGGAAGATGATGACCCGATGGACGATGATGAGGAAGAAGAAGAAGAAGAGGAGGAAGAAGAGGAAGATGATGACCCGATGGATGATGATGAGGAAGAGGAGGAAGAAGAGGAAGATGATGACCCGATGGACGATGATGAGGAAGAAGAAGAGGAAGAAGAGGAAGACGACGAAGATATATAATTGATTAACGGCCTCGCCCCGTCCGACATCCACTTTTTATAATCACATAGTCCGAGGGAACCATCTCTCGGAGTGAACTACCCCTGCCTACCCGCCGCCGTTGGCGGCTCCTTGAGGCAGGGTCTTCCTGCTTCCACGGCGTTGTCAGACTGCGTCTGACAGCCCATCAGAATCTTCCGATTCTGAGGACGTACATTCGGAGTGACCCACTCATAGTTCCGAAAGTCTGCGAGAAAGAATGTTCCACGCTGAAACCAAACGAGTGAGGCAGTTGGTTAGCTACACACTCTCAGGAGCGTGTCGTCTATTCAACGATGTGCTATCGGATTCTCCCCCGGATATAACTTGGTAACAGTACAATCACCGCCCTTTCTATCACTATTCTCGAGGATAATTTCACCACCCCCTTGGCGTGGATACTGAGATACCAGAGAACAATTAAGGATTCGCACAAAGTTGTAGCTGTGAGAAACGGGAAGCAAAATTCGGGGTACCAACGGTTATTTGGCGGCGACGAGCTCACCATCGGACTTGGGTTTCCATTGACCGATAGTCGTGAATCACAACCACCAATCTCAAGAGAGTTGGAACTAGCATCGTATGCAGAATCAGTCGGATTTGATGGCCTCTGGGCGCGTGATGTACCTCTTTATTGGCCACGCTTTGGTGATGCCGGTCAGACGTTCGATACGTGGCCGTGGCTCTCCCATGTCGCTGCAGAGACCGACCATATTGCTCTCGGGACAGCAAGCGTAGTATTGCCGCTTCGCCATCCGCTTCATGTTGCAAAGAGTGCAGCAACTGTTGACCAACTCTCAAATGGGCGGCTTGTCATGGGCATCGCGACGGGTGACAGAGACCCCGAATTCCCTGCTTTTGATATCAACGCGACAGACCGTGGCGAATACTTTCGAGAAGCAGTTTCGCTCTTGCGAACGGTCTGGGCGGAGGAGTTTCCCACTGCTTCTGGCTATTGGGGAGAACTATCGGGTGAGCTCGCTGTTGTCCCGTCACCAACCAGTGGGACCATCCCTCTCATCCCAACTGGACACTCTCGCCAAACGGTCTCATGGATAGGCGACCACGGGGATGGATGGCTCTTTTATCACCTTCCACGCTCGACGCTTCAAACCTATCTTCGTGACTGGCGTAGACACGGAGGGGAGAAACCATACGTGATGGTTGTCCGCGTCGACCTTGCTTCGGACCCCACCGCAGAACCAGAACCCATTCACCAGGGCTATCATGCTGGTATCGAGTGGTTCAGGGAATATTTTGCAGAGCTAGATACACTCGGTGTTGACCACGTTATTCTTGGTGTTTCGGGTAACAACCCGCGCGAGTCTCTCGAAGAACTGGCAGCGGCGCTCCTGTAATCTGTCTGTTAAGGTGAACATACTTACTGTCGTGGTGTATGAGTGTCAGAGTCATGCGCGCAGGAATCCGGGCCTGGGCAGAAGATGTCCGGGAAACAATGGCAGATGACTGGAAACATGGGCTTATGCTCGGCGGCTATTACGCATACGTCGGTGCAAATTTAACGCTTACCTCCCGCCGTCCGGTCGGAACCCATCCATATGAACAGGACTGGGATGCACTCATCATCCTTGATGCGTGTCGAGTTGATGCGCTACAGGAGCTTCAAGATGAGTTCTCCTTTATCAACAGTGTTGATTCAGTAACCTCTGTAGGGAGTACGTCAGGTGAGTGGATGGCACACACGTTTGATAGAGCATATCGAGAGGAGATTGCTCAAACAGCGATGGTTACCGCAAACGTTCACTCGGAAACAGTGCTTCGTGATCGGGTTGTTCCACCCCAGTACGTTGCTGCACCGTTCACTTGGCCCGCGTGGAATCCTGTAGAACCTGATTCGCTTGGCCTGCTTGATGAAGTCTGGCGGTACGAGTGGGATGACGAACTGGGAACGGTTCCCCCACGCGCGATTACGGACCAGGCAATTACCGCAGGACGGATGGGTGAGTATGACCGGATGGTCGTTCATTATCTCCAACCTCACGCACCGTATTTGGCTGCAAATCCAGACGGGACCGTCACCACGACGTACGAAGAACCGCTGAAATCTCTCCGAAAAGGCAATATCTCTCGACCTGAAGCCTGGGATGCCTATCTCGAAACCCTCCGATTGGTCCTTTCCGATGTGGAATTGCTCATTGATAATATGGATGCCGAGAGAGTCGTTCTAACCGCTGACCATGGCGAAGCATTTGGAGAAGTTGGTTTTTACGAACACCCAGTGTGCTGTCCACACCCGGTCGTGAAAAAAGTCCCATGGGTTGAACTGACCGCAACTGACTCGGAGACCTACGAGCCAGCGATAAAGGACGTAAATCCTCCGGAACAGTCTGATATTACAGGTCAACTTGAAGCGCTTGGATACGTCTGAACTTCTCTGTTACCGAACGACAATGACGGGTGTTGGAGCGCGCTTTACCACTGTTTCTGCGATATTTCCAATCAGGAACCGGCGTGTGGCACGGCCCCGGTCTGCCCCATGTGCGCCCAGAACGATTGCGTCGTAGTTTTTAGCTCGTTTCAGAATGTTTCTCGCGGGATGGCCGATTCCAACAACCGTAGAAATTTCCCTGTCTCTTTGTTCTGCGACACTGTGTGCTTGCGTGAACACATCTTCAGCGTAGTTTTCAGCCGCAGTTTCGAGTTCGTCTTCAAGCGCCAGTGCAGTTGCTTCACCCATCATCATTGACGGGACACCAACGACGTGAAGAACCGTGATATCGGCCGTGGGAAATGTCTCAAACGCGTACTCCAGTGCATGCACGGCGTGTGTGGAATCATCCATCGGCACCAGAACGCTCTCGGTCATATGTAGATTCAGGCCAACTATCAGTTATGTATCTATGCAATCCTGTCGCAATCCCAGAAACGCATTATTCAATTGGCAATTTTTGATGGATGGTGTGTGACACTATCAGGCAACTCCTGGAAAGGCCAAGAAAAATGCATACGCGAGTCCTGTCGACAGCGAGGGACCGATAATCCACATTGAAAGATATTTGATTACTGCGCGTGGATTGAACAGGTCACCTGCATCCATAACCTCTTCAGGCTCTTGTTCGCCGATAGGTGCAGCGGATTTCCCATCCATCTCCCCCGCAGTAATCGCGCCCGTAACGATTTCGTTCTCATTCCCAGAGCGTTTGACTGCATTTTTGAAGGTGACCGGACGTGTTGCTCTCCCCCAGCCAATTCCGACGATCGTCATCACCGTTCCCATGACGAGACTGATTGGAATCCCAATGTATGAGAGAAAGGTCGTAATGGTTGAGGCGATGACCATCACAAACAGTGCGGCAAGAAGTGGGATATCACTGAGCTCTCCACCGACGGAATCCATCGTTCGTCGAGCAATCGTAAATCCCCCCAGACTGATTGCAAGTGTGGCAAGAACGATGACAACATCATCTGGCAATTCGCTTTCGCCGCCAACGAGTGGGGCGGCTGCATTCGGCACGTTACTTGCACCCGCACTAAACGCCATATAACAGGCAATAGCCACGACAACTGTGGTACTTAGTAGTTCACTGCTGGTTGTATTGGGTCCGTACGCAAGCTTTGGGATGGTTCCCTCGTTGCGCAACTCCACTAATGGCCCAGCTGATTTTTCGAGAGTAACACGTTGATTGACCACTGGATACACATACCGCCCAATAATCCCTCCAATCCAAAAACCGATAACCGGAGTGACTACCCACCAAACCATAATCTCTGCTATCACTTCGTAATTAAGCGAGTTTGTCGCAAGGCCAAGCCCTGCAATTGCTCCGACAGTCGTCATTGACGTTGGAACTGGAACGGCGAATATATTCGCAATAAAAATCCCTCCACCAATGAAAAAAAGAACCGCAACACCAGCGGGGAGCGACAATTCTATCGTGATAATATCCTTTGACAATGTATCCATCACGTTTCTCCCGACTGTCCAGCCACCTAAAAAGACGAAAACAGTCATAAGCGCTGCTGCAGTTGTTTTTTTGACGACTCCCGCCCCGACTGGTGGGCCCCATGCAATGCCTGTGGATGACCCACCGATATTGAACCCAACAAAGAGAGAGGCAACAATACCGACGAGAAGCACTGCTTCAACCATCACTTGTAGCTATTCTTGAATAAGTGAAATACCCCGGTGGAGGTTATACCGGTCGTCGCAACAATTGGTAGTTCGCAAGCGGGAGGGTTGTGACGAATCTATCATAGCTTCCGGCGATGGGTATAGAGATAACACTGTTCGAAACAATTACTGTCCACTGCTTGGGGACGCGCGGCGGAACGCGTAGCCAATTAAACAATTCTACTCACTCCTGAAATCAGCAGTAAGAAGACCTTACTCTCCAATAATTGGTGCTTATAAGCCATTTCCATACTCGTTTACACAATCAACTATAGTGTCCGTAATTGGGACGTTCCGTAGCCTAATCCTAAGTATACCTTACTCATCTCTAGGTACTTCCTATGTATCCCGCGAGAAGCCTTATGAGAGTAAGGTCAGGATACCCGGCCATGCCAGACAGCTCAGATGAGCTTAACGCAACAAACGAGAACAAAGAAGAAACTACCAGTGGTGCACTAAACCGCCGCCGCTTGTTACAGATTGGTGGCGTTGGGCTATCAATCGGTGCACTCGCCACGGTCAACGCTGCAGCTGGTTCTGACGAACTCCCGAACACAATCGTCATTGATGGGTCCGAATCAGAAGACCCGGCTGAGTATGAATTCCTTACTACCGGTTCAGCGGAGGTACATCCAGAACTCGGCGCTAACGATAATGCGGATGCAGTCAACGGTGGTCACGTCACTGGAATGGCTGGTGACAAGGCCCATGCCTATCGGTTTGATGGGGAGTTATCCTACCTGGACGTCACTGGTACGGCGGAAGTTCGACTGCTATACGGCGATGAAGGGAGAGTTGCGATGGACCGCTTGGAAATCGTCGCCGCCAGCGACGGTGATGTTGAGTATGAAATCCGGTCGGAAGAGCCGGTCACAAAAGTCCTCGACAATGATGACTACTCGGCTGACCCAGGTGAGGATAGTATCACAGAGACGGATGATGGTACGTGGGTTGTCGAAGGCGCTACCGCAAACGGCTCCGGCGACACGTATGATTTCCACGGAGAAATCCTCAGCTTTGAACCAGTAACCGGGGATTTCACCCTCTTTTTCAACGGCGAGGAACGGACGGTTACGGACCTTACCGGCCAAGAACCGCCTGAAGAAACGGAGGAGGAAGATGGTGATGAGACTGATGAGGAACTCACCCGTGAACACTACTACTCATTCGAGGCAACCGGCGATGAGTACGTCGATTATTATCTCGAAGTCGAGGAGGACGGAGACATGATTGCGTCGACGATAGCTGATGCCGTTATTGAGGACGATTATCACTGGATAAACGACGACGGGACCAAAGCGGCGGGTCGAGTCCACCCTGGAGACACACACTCCTACGAGTTCGATTCGCTCGTAGCAGACGTGACTATTGAGGGAGAAGCGGATGCTGTTGTCAACGGCGTTGAGTCGTATCTAGAGCAGTATCCACGAGACGTTGCCTCCGGCGATTACTGGAAAGGGTATTTCCCATGGCAGCTAGAGGGTGAAGAGCGAGAACACTACTACTCGTTCGAGGCAACAGGCGATGAGTATGTAGATTATTACCTCGAAGTAGAAGAAGAAGGCGAACTCATTCCGTCAACTGAGGATGAGGCAGTCATCGAATACGAGTTCTTCTGGATTGGTGACGACGGAACCAAAGCGGCGGGTCGAGTCCAGCCTGGAGATACACACTCCTACGAGTTCGATTCGCTCGTGGCAGACGTGACGATCGAGGGTGACGCGAACGCTGTCGTCAACGGCGTTGAGTCGTATCTAGAGCAGTATCCACGAGACGTTGCCTCCGGCGATTACTGGAAAACTGGCTTCCCGTGGCAGGATGACGACCACGAGGCACCCGGAAACGGAAACGGTGACAGCGACGTTGATGTTGGCATTCGCCACGACAACTATGACGGCCCGCTTGGCGGCGGTGACGGCATGCCTGATAGGCTTGTGTATGATGCCGCTGATGCAGACATCGTCGTTTCAGATGGGAACGTTGATGCCGCGCTAAACAGCGCATCGAGCGGTGATGTCGTTTATGTTGAAGGCTCTGCAAGCGGTTTTACCGTCGATGTTCCTGACGTGACTATTGCTGGAAATCGAGGAATCGGAGATGATGGCGAAATCACCGGTGAGGTGATTATCACCGCTAACGAAGTAACACTCAACGGTCTCACCGTTAATCCAAATGGTGGAACAGCCCTCACAGTTCGCGCGCAGTGGCCGGTCATGTACAACTGTGCGTTCATTAACGCGAGCAACAACTGTATCCAGATCCGCCGAGAGAACACAGCGTCAACGTTCACACAGTGTCGGTTCCACAACTGGTCCGGATACGGCTTCCACCACAACTATAATCAACATGATGAAGAGCACAAAATCGTCATTGAGTATAGCGAGTTTTCGGACCTGGGTCGACATGGGCTTTCAGCAGGCAATGCGTGGTATCGCATCAGTGATTGTCACATGCACGGGACGCTCAGTTTGAACCCTGACCACTTCTTTGAGGTCCGTGCACCGAATCATTACGGCGTTAATGGTTCCGCACCAGTTGAGTGTGGTTCCCCATGTGGAAACGCGATTATCGAACACAACCTCCACGAGATGACCGGTGGAGGAGATAAATCACGACTCATCGTTGTTCGTGGAGAGCCAACTGATGGTGTCTGGGTGCGAAATAACAAAGCACCGGGCAACACCGCCCCTGATGGTGGCTGCTGGCAGAACAACACCTTCTCAGGATGGGCCAGCCAGATTGTCATGCAAAACGCCTCTGGTTCGAGTGGCTTTTCCTCAAACGTCCATATCGAGAACAACGAACTGTAGCGACTGTTCACCTCATTATCTATTATTTTCGGCCGAATCGTTACTGGAGCACTTCTGTAAGAATTTCACAGGGTTGTGTGGAGTCAACTGCCCCGCGCACGGTGGCGCGGGGAGTCCGCCTTGATTATCGTTTGAAACTTGTAGAGTGTATAAAGAATAGCAGCGCGAGTACCACGGGCTTCCGAAAACGTCGTTTTCGGCTTTCGCAAATCTTCGATTTGCTCAACACCGTGCCCGTGGGTGAAGCGCGTCACAACACGAATTTTTAACAAGTTTCAAACCATACTAGAATTCAGTGCAGTCGTCCAAACTCACCCAATCACTGTCGTTCGGACTAGACATCCACACGGGGAGTGGAGACGATTTGCAAACCGGCTGTCTTGAGGCCCGTCGCATCCGCAACGAAACCAATCGACTTGATCGACAGGGATGGAACTGGGAAGAGATCAAACCCACAGTTGTTGATAACGCCGACCATGTCAACAACACCACCCAACTCATCGTTGATAAGGCACTTGGTGAAATCGAAACGTATCACGACAACAAAGATGACGGCTGGGGACGACCCTTCCCATACATCGACGAGTCGTACCCGATGGTGATGAACCACGGAGAAGGCTACCGCCTGTTCCCTGAAGAGGATGGGACTGTTCGATTCCGTATCACTGCCACAAGAGGCACCCACGTCAAAGGCGAACTCCGTGGCAGTCCAGATCATTTCGACCGACTCCAAACCGCATTCAACGACAAAGAGTGGCGGGTTGGAACCGCTGAAGTCGTACACAAGCACAACGAGTGGCGACTCCACGTCACTGTCACACACGAAACTCACAGAGTCGCCAGCAAGCACGATGCAGACACGATTATTGGCGTGGATGTGAACGAAGACTGCATCGCCCTCGCAGCGATGGGTCGGAGCGGTGCAGTGAAAGACTCTGTGGTGGTTGAGTATCCATCTGTGAAAGAGCAGCGCCACGAGTTTTTCACCAAACGCAAGCGGATGCAGAAAGCCGGGCAGACTGCGTTTGAAACGGTCGTGAAGACTGAAGAACGCGACTACGTTCACGATCGCCTGCACAAAGTATCGCGGGAAGTAGTTGAATGGATCTC
>LKNH01000023.1 GCA_001564135.1 Halobacteriaceae archaeon Tc-Br11_E2g27
CGTCCTTGCAAACGAATCGTATGTCACTCGCGCTCACAAAAACCGGATTCCCGAGGAGGTTGGCATTTGGCGATTTGACCCCCAGACTGGGGAGCGAGCGGTCATCAGAGAGCCGACACAGCTACCAACGAACGAGGGAGGCGTCGATATTATCGAGCGTTCAAGTACGCGAACGGAGATTCGGATTATTTCGCCCGCCGAAAAACAGCGAACACGCCGGCGAGTCGCCGAACGAGCATACGGCAAGGGCTGGCGTACATACGAATTTCCGGGCTGTGAGCAACTTGACCCGAACGATGGTTCACTGCCGAAAATCCAGCGTGAAGCTGGGTTGCCCTACTGTCGATGGCATGAACGGATTGTCCATCCAACGAGCGATTGCGACTCGGAGTGTCCAGGCTACCGTGACGATGACCTGCCAGACCGTAGTTGTGCGTCCCTTCGAGAGGCGAAAACTGCCTGGGTAAAAGAGCCTGCCGGACGACAGCGAACCCAGAGTGGTCTTGACCAGTTTATCGACTAACCGGGTCGATACGTGGCAAACACGAACTCAGTGCTACTGCCAAGCGGGTCAGCAGCCATCTTCGTTCGGCCAATCTCGAATCCGGCGTCACGGAGCTGTGATAGCGTCTGGTCACGACCTGGCGCTGAAAAAAACATTCGGCCGCCCATCCATCCCTCTCGGACCGTTTCAAACCGACCAGTCGGCAACGTCATCAGCAACTTCCCTCCGGGTTTTAAGGCTCTAGAAAACTCCGAAAAGACGGTCGGATGCTCCTCTCGTGGGACATGAAAAACTGCGTAATAGGCTGTGATTGCATCAAAGATATCCGACTGGACTGGCAATGCGGTCATCTCACCCTGAACGAGCCATGTGTCCGGAGCCTGTTTCGTTGCCAATTCCAGCCCCCGGCGGGAGATATCAAGGCCGACACTCTCCGCCGGAAGGTTAGCGAGTGTCCGTGCACCATCTCCCGAACCGATATCGAGTATTTTCGGCGCTTCAGGTAGCGTCTGTTGCAACTGTTCAATCAGGTCCGCATCGGTGCCGTCCGGGTTACGACTCCGAGCGTAAGTTTCAGCCACTGCTTCCCACGCTCTTTTGAGTTCCCGTCTGTCCATATCGGTAACTGGGCCTATGCGGAGAAAGCTCTTAAGACGAATCTGAAACGCTAAGCATCCTTATACAGGGTTTCGACCCGCTCGTCGAACGCACGTTGCAGACGACGGGTTACCGTGCCAACCTCGTATTCACGCTCATACTGCCTACTAGCATCATCAGCAAACCTCGTTACGGGTCGAATCTCCCACGTCGAGTTTGTGAGAAACACCTCATCGGCATCAACAAGTGATTCGGGCGTATACCGGCCAGTCTCTGCTGGAATGTCGAGTTCTTCGGCCAGTTCCAACACCACTTTGCGTGTGATACCTGGCAATAGCGGAAGAGACGTCGTCGGGGTGCTGAGAACGCCGTCATGCACGAAAAACAGGTTACTGGTCGCCCCTTCGGTCAGATAACCCTCCGTCGAGAGTAACATCGCTTCGTCGACATCTGACCCGCGAAGTTCAAGCCGGGCAAGAATACCGGTGAGATAGTTGTGGGTCTTTGCACCAGGGGGAAGCGCCGAGGCAGGAGGTTGGGTCGTTTCGACAATGGAAATTGTTGCTGGTTCATCCCAGACACGAGTGCCAGCGAGACCACCACGAGAAAGCGGTGAGCAAATGGCGACAACGGTGGGTTCAACATCTCTTTTCGGCGTGAGCTTTCCCGGTTGCTCGCCGCGGGTGACCGAGAGCTTCACATATGCTTCTTGCAGGTCGTTTGCAGTTAGCATTCGAGTTATTTGTTCTCGAAGTGTGTCCCGACTTGGGACGGAATCTCCGAATCCCAACCGTTCACAACTTTGCGTTAACCGGTCGATATGTCGGTCCCATTCGAACGGTGTGCCGCCGTAGACGCGGAGTGTTTCGAAGGCTGCGTCGCCGTACATGAACCCGCGGTCTCTGACTGAAACCGTTGCCGCCGAGGCAGGCACGAGCTCACCGTTTATAAGATACTGTAACTCATTCATTTGTCTGCTCCCACTGCTTCGCCTCTTTGCCCTCGGTTACCTTGTCCACATACCTTTGAAGGAAATTCTCTATAATGTCGATTCCTTCGTGGGTGAGAATACTTTCGGGGTGGAACTGCACACCAACGTGTGGTTTATTCCGATGACGGACAGCCATGACGACGTGGGCTTCATCAGCGGTATGAGCCGTTTCCACAAGAACGTCTGGTAAGTCGTCACGTTCGACGGCAAGCGAGTGGTATCTCCCAACCGAAAGTTCCGCAGGCAGCCCATGGAATATCCCCTGCCCATCGTGTGATATCACAGATGGCTTGCCATGAACAACCGATTCAGCGTGACCAACGGGTGCGCCGTTTGCTGCACAGAGCGCCTGGTGGCCGAGACAGACTCCAAGCGTGGGGTACTCTCGGTGTTCGAAAAGCGATATGGAGATGCCGGCGTCTTCCGGGGTTCCCGGCCCAGGTGAGACGACGATGGCATCCGGAGCTAGTTCGTCGACATCGGCAAGTGTTAGTTCATCATTTCGTTTGACGATTACCTCACCTCCTGAACTATCCGGCGCAACGACAGTACCTACGTATTGGACGAGGTTGTAGACAAATGAATCGTAGTTATCGATAACGAGGACACGAATCGAGTCTGTCATTGTGTTTGTTCCACCCGTAAGTTTGCCTGTTCGCCGAGGGCGGCGTCAACGGCGTTGATAAGTGCACGGCCTTTCGCAAGCGTTTCCGCATACTCCTCGTCCGGGTTGGAGTCGTGAACGATGCCCGCGCCGACGCGGAGATGATACTCCTGTTCATATCTGACCAGGGTCCTGATGATAATGTTGAGTGTGGCACGTTCATCGTAGCCGAAAATACCGATACTACCGGTATATGGTCCTCTTCGGGTTGTTTCAAGTTCCTCGATAATCTCCATCGTTCTGGGTTTCGGTGCACCGGTAATCGTCCCACCAGGGAAGAGTGCCCCGATAATTTCGTCGATGGAACTATCTGCTCGAACTTCTCCCTCCACAAGCGAAACGAGGTGCATCACCTCCGAATAGCGGTCAACACGCCGGTATTCGCTTACTTCGACTGAGCCAAAGCGACAGACCTTCCCGAGGTCATTTCGTTCGAGGTCGACGAGCATTGCATGCTCGGCACGCTCTTTTTCATCCTCCAGCAGTTCCGATTCAAGCTTTTGGTCGGCTTCTGGCGTCGCCCCGCGGGGCCGGGTTCCAGCGATTGGCTCGGTCGTGAGACGTGTCTCATCACGCTTCAAGAGGAGTTCCGGACTCGCACTCACGAGGTCAACACCGGGGAACTCGAGCAATGCGGAGTACGGGGCTGGGTTGACGGTCCGGAGTGCTTCGAACGTATCGACAGGGTGGACAACAGCAGGAGCGCGCAACCGCTGTGAAATGTTCGCCTGAAAGGTGTCGCCGTCGCGGATATAGGATTTGACAGCGCGAACGCGCTCAGCGAACGCCTCCTGTCCGCAGTCGCTTTCGAACTCCGCGGTTGTTGTACTCAGAGGCGGCTGTTCGGCACTCTCATCACCGTCGTTGATTGCCTGTGCAAGCTCGAGCACTTGTTCCCGCCCATGCTCGTAAGTCTCCTTGACCACACCATCGTCTTCGGGGTTGGTAATTTTGGGACAGGAGGTAAGGTGAAGCGTTACTGGGCCGTCATGCGGTTCTTGCCACGACGCTAGCGTATCATACTGGGCCAGTTGTAACCGTGGGAGGTCGCGGTCAGCTGCCGTCAGTTCAGGTAGCGATTCGAGTTCTCGGGCGATATCGTACGAAAGCCAGCCGATGAGCCCACACGGATAGGGGACCGTACAGTCACCGCGGGCGAGGGATTCATCCTCGACGGCCTTGGCGAGTGTCGTCAGCGACTGGTCAGTGGCTTCGATAACAGTCGTCGGTTCGACACCAAAATAGCCCCAGCCGGATTGGCCACCGGTGGTTTCGAGAAACGCCCCTTCGCCATCACCGCGGGCGCGACGGTACGCACCAAACGGGTCAGACACGGTGAGTCGGGCTTCAACAGGGACACGCGTTCCGGGGTCAACCGCGGTCGCAACGTCGGCAAATCGGTCATACTCAGTAACCACCTCCGCGTCCATACAACGTTCTACAGTGGAGAGACTAACCGTTTTGCGGTTCAGAACTCGTTTGCTTGCTCAATCCAGTCGGCTGCACGCGTATCCGAGACTTCGGCGGCATCAGCAACAAGGTCGGCGTCGGCCTCACCGAGGTCAGCGACTGTCTCGATCCCGGCCCCAATCAGCCGTTCACTGTAGGTCGGACCGATGCCGTTAATTTCGCCGACCGGAGCTGCCATTTCCGAATCAGATTCATCAGTCGACTCCTCCGTTTTGCCGGGTGTCTCCTCGACTTCCGGTTCGGTCGCCGTGATATCCTCTGTACTCTCGTCGGATGATTCTGCTGTCTCTGTAGCTGCCTCTGTGTCCTCACCCTCACTGACTTCAGGTTCGGAATCTTCCTCGCTCCCCTCTCGTTCGATGGTAATCTCAGTCCCCTCCTCGGGTGGGTCCGACTGAGCTGGCTCTTTCGTGTCCGAAATGCCGAACATGCTTTTCACGACCTCGATGATGAAATTTGCTGTCATATAATCATGTTATACAGGCGATTACTTAACTCTCGCGAATGTCCACATTATTTGAACGGATGGAAACGGGCTATTTTGCCGGTATATGTTGTTAATGTCATTTAAAGCCATTGTGTTACAACGGATGACCTTGGTGTCCGATTGGGGGACTCAATTCAGTTATGCGCACATTCGGAATTTGGCAATCAACTGGCCGATGTTACGCTAAGATATCTGATATATTATATTTTAGGCGGTTACTTGTCGGCGGATTTCCACAGTGGATAAAGTCCATCAGTAATTAGCTCAGTGAGCGACTCGCCATCGAGGATGAGTTCAGGGTCACCGGCTTCAACCTCTCCGATGACAGCAGCAGCTATTTCGTTTGCTTCCAGTTCAGCAAGTGCAGCGTCAACAGCATCGTGCGGGACACTCGCGACAACAGCACCCGAGCCGAAGATGCAAAGCGGGTCAACACCAGCAGCAGTACAGAGCCGTTCTGTTTCGGGCCGAATTGGTATCTGCTCTCTGTCGACCACGAGTCGGACACCAGACGCTCGTGCAAGCTCCTGAAGTCCAGCAGCGACACCGCCCTCTGTCGGGTCGTGCATGGCGGTGGCATATTTGCGGAGAATGCGTGCATCGGGAACGACGCTAATTTCTTCGAGGAAATTCTCTGCACGCGCACACAGCGCTGGGTCAACCCCGAGTTCTGCACCGAAATCTGCAGCGAGAATCGCAGTGCCTTCGATAGCTGCACCTTTCGTCAGAATGAGCGTATCGCCAGGTTTTGCACCGCCAGTTGGGAGAAACTCCCCGAGGCCGAATGCTGTCAGACAAACCAGTGGTCGTTCGAGTGCATCCACGTACTCCGTATGCCCGCCGACGACAGCAACTCCAAGCTCCGTCGCTGCCTGGTCGATATCGTCGACAACCGACTCGAGCAGTTCCTCGTCAGGGAGCATCACGACGGCAGTGAGCCAGCGGGGGTCGACACCCGAGACGGCGACGTCGTTGCACGCGATATAGACTCCAAGGCGGCCGACATGGCTTGCTGCAAGCGAAATGGGGTCCGAGCTAACGACGAGTGTTTCATCACCAATGGTGATTGCCGCGGCATCTTCACCGTCCGCTGGACCCTGAATCACCGCCTCATCGGGTGCACCAGTCCGGTGAAAGACCGTTTCAAGAAGTGTCTCTGGCGAAAGCTTTCCAGGCATACCTCATACTACCGGACGTAAGCCTATAAACAATCTCGGCACCCCGTAGTAGCGAGTAAGTTGACGAAGTTACGTCCGGCAGTATCACTCCCTGCGTTGCCGGACTGTAAGTCCGGAGGGAGCACGAACGCTTACGGTAGTTGTTTCCAAAGAACACTGCATGCAAGTCAGCGATATCATGTCCTCGCCGGCAGTGACAGCCGCTCCGGACATGAGCATCCATGATGCAATCGGTCGTATGCTGGAACAGGAGGTTGGAAGCGTCGTTGTCGTCGACGCTGGCGTCGTCGGGATGCTAACCCGTTCGGATGTGCTTCGGGTGGCATACCACCAGAAAGCACCGCTTACAGCACTGTCAGTCAGGGAGGGGATGTCGACAGATGTAAAAAGTATCAGTCCAGGTCGAACCGTCCAGACTGCCCTGGATACGATGAAGCAGTACGATATCAAGAAGTTACCTGTGCTGGATGGTATTGACCTTGTAGGGATTGTGACAATGCACGATATCGGAGCACATCGGCCACGGGAGGCGCGAGCAGTTCGAGAGTCCATCAAGCGGCGGGATGAATGGAACTGACGGTCGGCGAGAATCGAAACCGCTAACAACTATCCTCGGGTACGAACGGGTGAGCCGAGGTAGCCTAGCCCGGCCAAGGCGCCTGCCTCGAGAGCAGGTGTCCGAGAGGACTCGTGAGTTCAAATCTCACCCTCGGCGCTTTTTCGTTCGAACGGACATGAGAACGTTAAGCGCCGCGTGAATTTGAACGAGAGAAGGCGCGCGCAGCGAAGCGAGCACGTCTTCCCGTTGTTCAAATCTCACCACTACTTCTTTTTTGCCATCGGGTGCCGAGGGCACCTCTCGGGCAAAAAACTAAGTGAAAAAACTGAACGCTCGGCTTTGCCTCGCGTTCAGGGAACCGCACCTTCGGCGCGGATGCTCCGCTGACAGCCACTGCCCTCTCCAATCGACTGCGTTACTCACTCTCTCACGGCTTTCCCGTTCAAGCCATTGGTGGTCTCAGTGCGTTCGACCACCCGACCCCTGCGTTACTCATCCTTCACACATTCGCGGCCCCGCGGGCACGCTGACCAGTGTGCGCCGAAGGAAAAGCTATACTCGTACAGTCTGATGGGTGTGGACCCTGCCTATGATTCGAGAAACCCTTCGACCTCGCCAAGCAACTGGTCGAGGTCATCAATAAGTGGCGAGTGACCACAGTTTTCGAGTTCGACAAACGTCGCCGTGTCACCGAGGTCAGTGAGTGTTTCTTCGACCATCTCTTCGGTGATAACGAGGTCATCCTCGCCACGAAGCACCAGCGTCTCTGCCTCGATATCATCTACCAGCCCCGACCCTTCCTGAACTCCGTTGTGCTCGGTGCTGATATTGAAATGGACGAGTGCGTAATCGACATCCACGAGATTTCGTTGGGTGAACATATCCTCGACATACTCGTCGTAGTGGTCGGGGTCCGGCTGGTTGTTGACGTAGATAAGCTGGTTCCAGATACCTTTCATTAGTGCCTTATCCTCCTGTTCGTACGCCTGTAAGACGGGAGCGACCTGTACCGGGTCCTGTGCAATCTCCTCGCGGTCAGTCAGGAGTTCATCGGTCGGCTGGCCGTTCTCGTCCTTTCTGTACATGGGATACCCACGCGTACTCGCTGGGGCAAGGAGAACGAGCTTTTCGACTTGGTCTGGGTGAGTGGCGGCATAGGTCATAGACACGCCGCCACCGGTGGACCAGCCCCAGAGATGAAACGATTCAAGACCAATCTCATCGACAAACAGGGCAACATCGTCAGCGAAGTCCGAAAGGGAATCTATCGGCTCGTGATAGCTCGATTGCCCGAATCCGCGCATATCCATCGCATAGAGCTTGTACCGCTCGTCCATCGCCTCAAGGACGACATCCCAGTGCTTCGAGGATGTCATGTTTCCGTGTAACAGGAGTACGGGGATGGAACCTCCCTCGCGCTCCCGGTAGCCAATCGTCTCTCCGTTCGGTAACTCGACGGAATCAGTCGTCACTGCCATAGTCAAACTATCGGACGCGGGGCTATAGAAACACGGGGAAAAACGGGTGGCTCAAATGGCCAGCGGTACAATCAGTTAGCAATGGCAGAACAGCGAACCGCAAGCACTCGCGCTGAGGCTGTCGTCGATGCGCTGGGACTGCTGTATCACAACGAACTCGACCCGGACGAGTTTATGCTGTTTCCTGAGAACAATGGCGCGGTGCTCGAAACGGAGGGAGAAGTTTCCGACTGGCAGGAGACTTTCGGCGGTCGAGATGGATTCGAGTGTCTTGTCAGAACAATACTGAGCCAAAACACAAGTGACAGCATCAGCAAGCCAGCACACGAGAACCTCCTGGAGCACTATGACAGCGAGTGTGAGGAGCATGACCTTGCAGAATCACTGGCGAGTGCAGTTCAGAGCGAACTGGCAGATACCATCCGCTCCGCTGGCCTCTATAACCAGAAATCAAAACAGATTATCGGGGCCGCAGAGTGGGTCCTTGCTGAATTTGGCTCTGCCGCACGGTTCAACGAATTCGTTGTCGAAGAAAATCCCGACACAGTGAGAGAAAGCCTGCTCGACATCAACGGCGTCGGGCCGAAAACTGCAGACTGTGTGTTGCTGTTTGCCGGCGGTCGAGATGGCGTCTTTCCAGTTGATACGCATGTTCACCGAATCGCCAGACGAATGGGGCTTGCTCCGCCGGATGCAGACCACGAGGAGGTACGTGAGCGGCTTGAAGAAACCGTCCCTGGGGATAAATGTGGATTCGGCCATACCGCAATGATACAGTTCGGCCGAGAGTATTGCTCTGCCCAAGGGCCCGCTTGCCTTGATGACCCGGAGGCCTGCCCGCTCGTGGATATCTGTGACCAGGTCGGAATCGACATGGGAGACAATGAGGCAGTTGACCCTGCTGAAATGAACAAACCGCTCTAATTAGAGACACCGAGATACGTGGACAGTGTCATTAACTCGTCGGCTGTTTTCCCGAACGCCTCGATATCGTTACTGGTCGTCGTATTATCAAACTGGAGCGACCGGTACTGGTCGGGACCCATCGGGAAGCCGGGAATAGCGCCCGCTACGGTGAGACCGATTTTCGCAAGCGACATCGGGACAGGAAGGACGCGGACGGACTGTCCCCGTGCCCTGCGTGCCAGTGTGGCGACTTCAGCGAGTGTTAACACTTCTGGTCCGCCTATCTCGTAGACCGCTCCGATATGGGATTCGTCGGTCAGTGAGTCAGCGAGTATTTCGACGAAGTCACCGACATAAATTGGCTGAAATCGTGTTGAACCGCCGCCGGGAAGCGGCGCAAGAACTGGTGGCGTCAGTTTACGAGTGAAGCTGACAAACTCCCCGCCGTCACCGAAAACGACAGATGGCTGGAAAATAGTCCAATCAAGTGATGAAGCCTTGACAGCTGCATCGGCGTTTCCTTTTGCTCGAATATAATGGGTATCACCGCTGGGGTCAGCACCCAGTGCGCTCAGTTGGATGAAACGGTCGACACCATGTTGTTCGGCGGCTTTGAGACAGTTCTCAGTCCCTTTGCGGTGAACCCTGTCGTGCATGTCGTTTCCACCGGACGGCTGAGTGAGCGGAGAGAGCGAAACGAGATTAATGACCGCATCTTTCCCTCCGAATGATTCGACGATTGAATCGTATGCGGAGACATCACCCATCACTGTTTCGACCCCATCAGGCAGGTCATCAGCGTCCGGGTTTCGCGCCAGTGCAGTAACTGTATGTCCTCGCTCAACGAGTTCCGCACAGAGATGACCGCCAATGAAACCGGTACCGCCAGTCACGAGAATATCCATACGCAATCATAGGCTGGAAAGCGGATAAATCTGTCCAGCCAATCCGTGAGATTATCCGCTTGAATGTCCTATAGCCAGTAATGAGCTTCAGCGGTGCAATTGTTGACCTCGACGGCACGGTCTATCATGGCGGGTCGGTCTTTGATGGCGTCCCGGAAACGATTGATACACTGAGAGAGAACGGTGTTGAGTTGTTTTTCTTCTCGAATAACCCTATTCGCGATGGCGACGATTATGTCTCGTATCTCACAGAGCAGGGTGTCGACGTAAACCCGGGAGAAGCAGGGTCAGCAGGGGATGTGACTGTTGAGTATCTCACGGAGAACCATTCAAATGACACTCTCTTTTTCATCGGAAGCGACGGACTCCGGGCACAGTTGGAAATGGCTGGACTCACACTGACTGATACACCAGAGGAAAGCGATGTCCTCCTCGTTTCGTGGACGCCAGAATTTAATTACGACGACATGAACGACGCGCTGGCAGCGATTGATGATGAGACGATATTTCTCGGGACGGACCCGGATCGGACGTTTCCCGACGAGAACGGAGATGTAATGCCGGGGTCGGGAGCCATAATCGACTCAATTGCGGTTACAGTCGACCGTGAACCTGATGCGGTACTTGGTAAACCGTCCAGATGGGCACAAAAGTACGCAGTAGACCGACTTGGTGTTCCACCGGAGGAGTGTTTGATTGTCGGAGATAGGCTTGATACGGACCTCTTGCTTGGCGACCAGGTCGGAATGACAACGGTTCTCGTTTTGACGGGCGTAACTGACCGCGATGATATCGAATATGGACCGGTAACTCCTGATTATATCCTGAAAGACCTCACCGAGATTGAGCAAGTACTGACAGACCACTAAGTGCTGTCACCCTCAGTCACACGACATGCTGTCCAATATCACCGCAGTGGCAACTTCTGACGAGACCAGATACCTTTTGTAGATGAGCTATGAACTTCCAACACCGGCAAAGTTTACCCCAGCCCAACCTTTTTCACAGGTGGTAGTTGTACAGGTTGGTATGGTCGACAAAGAAGACCTACGACAGCAGTTCACGGAAGCATTCGAAGGAGCAGACTACCCAGTCAACAGCCCAATGGACCTCGTTCCGGCACTCCCAGACGGGCCAGCGACCTCTTTCGAATCGGGGGACTTTTCGATGACTGCAATGGAACTGAACTCGGAAATATCGGGTGGGGACAGCGAGTTCCCATACGAAAGCGTCGAAGAACTCGTCGATGACCTGATGGAAGGTCTCGAAGACAGCGGTCACTTCTAATACTACCGGACGTAAGCCTTTGAACCATCTCGCCACCCCGGGGTGGCGAGTAAGTTTACGAAGTTACGTCCGGCAGTATAAGGGATTACCCTATTCTTTTGTGAACTCACACGTGGTGAGCAACAGCCACGCCGTTCAACAGTTCATATATCAAATTATTTGCGACTGCATATTGATAGGGCACATATGGCCGATAAAGAAGAATTGCGCGAGCAGTTTCAGGAGGCATTCGAAGATGCAGCATACCCAGTGACATCGCCTATGGATCTTATTCCGGCACTGCCAGATGGTCCGGCGACAACCTTTGAATCTGGTGAGTTCTCAATGACAGCGATGGAACTCAATACGGAACTATCGGGAGGTGTCAACTTCCCGTTTCAGGACGTTGACGAACTCGTGGACACGATGATGGAGCAACTGGAATCGGAAGATTACCTTTAGGTCCATTTTCAGGGTGGTGGTACCTTGTCGACCTGGAGAGTAAAGCACTTGTATACCACCGGATTATCCACGTACGAAGCCCTGTGGTGTAGCGGCCAATCATAGCGGCCTTTGGAGCCGCTGACGCTGGTTCGAATCCAGCCAGGGCTACTTCTGCGAACGACTGTGAGCATGAATAGCAACTGGATTCGAATCAGGGAACGGAGCGTATGGAGTGACTGGGGTTCGGTATCCAGCCAGGGCTACTTCTGCGAACGACTGTGAGCATGAATAGTAACAGGTGGTTAGACTCCTTCTTGGAGCCGTTCATACTGCTCTCGAAAGCGGGCCTGACACGACGAACAACAGAAATGATAGAGCTCTCCATCGAACTGTTCCTGCTCACCTTCTTCGGAAACACGGTTGCCACACTCCGCACAGGCAATTGCCATGTCACGCTCCGTCAGCGTCGGTGTCCATTGTTCGCCCTGTAATGGACTAACCGAATAGTCCACAACAGCCTCAAGCGGCAGTGTCTCACGGAGCAAGGCGCCGACATCCTGTTTAACTGCTATCGTACAGACAACCGTGTCGTCGACAGTTGCAAAAATGTGCTCGACAGCTTCGACCGCAGAAAGCGCCTGTCTTAACTCCGATGCTGACCCCGGTGTCCCTGTAATGGTGACAAGCATTGACTGTGACTCACGGAGCTTTGATTGGTCGATATCGACGGTAAATCGTGTGATGATGCCAAGCTCCTGTAACCGGTCGATGCGGTCGGAAACGGCTGGTGGAGACAACCCAACGGCATCTGCAAGGTCGCTGTAGGGGAGCCTACTATCTTCCAATAGCAGTTCTAGTAGTTTTTGGTCGGTTTCATCAAGCCCCCGCATGGTTACTGAGATACTGCATTTTCGGTGGTTTCCGAGGTCGTTTCAACACGGATCGCTGCCGCGACTCTGTCTGGGACGGAAACTGATTTCCCATCTGCGAGTTCGACCGTTATCATCCCTATCGGTGCAATCTCGGTAATCGTAATCTCAGTCCCAGGTGTGAGGCCGACATCCTGCAAATAGTCGAGTTCCTCGGGATTACGGTCACGAACCCGTTTGATAGTGACCGTTTCGCCTTCTCTTTGTTCACACAGCGTCGGTCCTTCAGCCTGTGTAAGCGGTTCCAGCGCATCGTTTGGAATGGGGTCCCCGTGCGGGTCAAACTCAGGTTCGTCAAGCACTTCGGCAACACGGCGCTCAAACTCCTCGCTAATGTGATGTTCTAGTCTGTCGGCCTCGTCGTGGACATCGGCCCAATCGTAACCGAGTCGTTCAGTGAGGTATGTTTCGAGTAGTCGGTGGTGACGGATGACTTCAAGAGCAACCGTTTCACCCTCTGGAGTGAGTTCGACTCCTTTGTACTTTTCGCGCTCAACCAGTTCCCGCTCTTCGAGTTTTTCCATCATACTCGTCGCGGTTGGCGGCGTCACGTCGAGATGCTCAGCGAGGCTGGAGGTTGAGACTGGGGGCTCATCGACCCGCGACAGTTCGTAAATCGCCTTCAGATAATCTTCCATTTTTGCACTGAGCATCTTTGCTGCGATGCGGTACGGTCGTTCCCCTCAAAAACGTGCCGACCACAGATACTGTCTGATAGTGATTATTGCGGTACTTTTCGTGCCTCTGACACAGCGATTGGTGTCTCAGGATGTATAACACACAGTTTGCGCTTTCTCGGCGGTAAAGACTCGTACTAATCAATATGAGGGATGGCGCGGATTATCATGAACAGCTAACAGAACAGTCAGGCGTCAACGTTTTCGTCCGCTGGCGAGTCCCTTTTTCGGTCCGATGTTTCAGTATCGGATGTTTCAGCATCCGGTACCTCGCTGTACTCTGTTGCTCCACGCTTTCCACGAGAGAAGAGCCGTTCTCTGAGGCTTCTGGACGCTGGTCGTTCGGAAAGGAGTACCGAACAATCGACTTCATCAACCACATCGAAAACCAAGCGGTTCTGGAACAGCCGTGAAAGGAGTCCCTGGCGCGTTGCTCCAAGGAGAACCAACGAATGGTCTTTGGCCGCCTCTCCAATCGAGCCTTCGATATCGCCGTCGGTCTCGACGATGAGATTTGCGTCCCCGAGACCATGCTCGTCCGCCCAGCCGCCGATGAAGCCCATCGCCTTTGCTCTCTCAGTATCTTCACCGACAACGTGCATCACTGAGATATCAGCCCCAGCAACATCCCGAAGTGCCTTTGCTGTCTCAGCGCTGAGGTCGGAGTCTGGGCCGCCAGCGGTCGGAAGCAAGACACGCGACGGGTCGAAGCCGCGGTCTTTAAAGACGAGGAAATCACAGGGTAAGTCCATCGTGAGTTCGTCAAGTGCGGTTCCGGTTCGACCGCTGGTCCACGGTCGACGCGGTGACCAGCCCATGACAACCGTATCTGCGTTATATCGGTCCGCTGCATCGAATATCTCATCGAACGACCGATGTGAGAAGACGGTGTGAGTCTCGATATCCGCATCATAGGTTTCTGCCGTCTCTCTGGCACTCTCAAGGAGGCCTTCCGATGGAATATTCCCTTCTTTGTACTGTTGGGAGACGTAATCAAGGGAGGTCTGGTCGGGCACCGAGACGATGTGAACGGCGTGTACAACGCCATTGTTGTGGTTAGCGAGTGCACTGCCGATTGCAATCAGTCCACTTTCTGTCTGTGGATTTGAAACGGGAACGAGAACCGTGTAATCCTCCGACACCTCCGGGGATGTGGCCTCAGCGGCCGAGACGGCAAAGTCGGGCATGTCTTCGGGATGTTCCCGAATATACCGGCCTGCTTCACCCTCAACGGAGGTATGCTGTCGAGCATACAGGAAATACCAACCGACCGCACCGAGGACGAACAGGATGCTTAGTACCTGTGCTTCCCACTGGATGAAATAAATCAATCCCAGCGACGCAGTCGCCCCGACAATCGGTGTAATCGGATAGAGCGGAACAGTAAAGGTGGGGTCATACTCTGGAACATCCGTCTCACGGAAGGCAATCAGTGCGAGGTTCATCAACGCATAGACAATCAGGTGGAGCACACTCGCGGCTGTTGCGAGAATTTCGAGGTCTTGACCGAGCACTAGAATGAACACGACAATCATTGCGCCAGTGACGAGAATCGACCGATACGGGGTCGAAAACCGTGGGTGAACATCATTAAGCCAGTTGGTGACGATTTTGTCACGTCCCATTGCGAAATTAATTCGTGCAGACGAGAGGATTGATGCGTTCGCAGAGGAGGCAGTTGCCAGCAGGGCAGCGAACGTAATAAGCGACACACCGACGATATCAAGGACTGGCCACCCAGCAAAGGCAATTTCGGCAACCTGTGAGACTGGCGTGCTATCATCCAGAATATCCCACGGGACGATACCGACCATCAGCGCGACCAAAATCGTGTAGATGACCGTGACAATGGCAACACTTCCGACAACTGCAATCGGCAGGTTTCGACTCGGGTTTTTCATCTCTTCGGCGACAGTTGCGATCTTTGCATAGCCAAGGAAAGAGACGAACACGAGCCCTGTTGCGGGAAGAATTGCACCATACCCGCCCGCGGCCTCTGGTGCAAACCCGTCGACAGTGAGCGTCCCCCAGTCAAACGAGAACCATCCGACAAGGGCAAAGATAGTCAATATTGATAACAAAAGCAAGACGATTACCGTCTGAATACCCCCTGTCTCTTTGGCTCCGATATAATTGACACCGACAAAGAGTACGCCTGCGATAAGCGCACCAATCTGAATATCAGTGATAACCAGCAATCCTAAATCCAGCGTTGGGAGGGCAAACATCGTCCCAGCGAGCAGGTCGCCCGCGAGATAGCCGCCGAACCCGATACAGTAAAACGCGGACGCGAACGCGAGCCCCATCCAGTCACCGAGACCGGTTATCGACCCAAAGAGTGGGCCAAGTCCACGATTGACGTAATAATACCGCCACCTGCTTTGGGCATCGCGGTCCCAAGCTCTGAGACGGCAAGGGCGTTCACTATCGCGATAAACCCTCCGATTATAAACGAGACGACAACGATTGGTCCAGCTTCCTGTGCCGCTACTCCCGGCAAGACAAAAATCCCCGCTCCGATCATCGTGCCGATCCCGATGGTCATCGCCGAGAGGAGCCCAAGGTCCTTCGCCAGTTCTTGCTCCTCTGCCATAGATACGTGCACTATTCCAACCCGGTTAACTCTTGAGTGTTCTGGTTTTGGAGTGGCGTATTCTCCAGCAGGATTTTAACCGTCGTCTCCGTCACAACTGATATGACATCAGTAGACGAACAGAAAGACCTTCTCGGCCACGTATTGGTTCCAGTCGCTAATCCAAAAGACGCAGAGCGAACTGCAACACAACTGAAACCGTATAATCCCGAGGAGGTCACCGTTGTACATGTTGTGGAAAAAGGGGACGGAGCTCCCGATAAGACACCGGTTGAACACTCCAAATCTGTTGCGCGCGAGGCCTATTCGACCTTCAAAATGGCATTCCCCGATGCAAATACACATACAGATTACGGTCGGGATGTCGTCGAGACAATTACGAACGTTGCAAGCGACGTTGATGCAACGGCAATTGTGTTTTCTTCACGTGGTGGAAACCGAATCGTTCAGTTCCTCGCAGGCGATCGCACGCTCAAGCTTGTAACTGAAGCCGACCGGCCAGTGATTGCGCTCCCGCTCGTTGAGGAGTAACGAATTGGCTGCAATCAAGTTGGGACTGTCTCAACAAAAGGATGGGCTGCTAGAACAAAAGCGAGAGGCCGATGAGCGGGAGGAAGATATAGAGGCTGTGTGAGACAAGCGTTGCAGTGGTTGTGTGAAAGGCATACCGACGGAACGGATAGTCGCTCAGACGTGCTGGGACAGCAATGAGTCCCCGTGTCCACGGAATGACGCTCGTGACAAAGACAGCAACGCCACCGTACCGGTCAAACCACTGAGAAAGGCGCTCAACGGATTCGGAGTCGGAATCGACGTCAACCCCTGGGAAGACGGAGAAGACAGTATATCCATATCTGCCTGTGCCTGCATAGAGCAAATACTGCCCAAAGAGGTACGCGCCAGTGACGAGAAAGAGGACAGTAGCTGCTGTGTGGTAGTTGGCACCGACCGAGAGAATGTATCCTGGCAAGACGATACTCGTCGGAAATAGTTTGCCGACAAGTGCCCCTTTCAGCGCAAAAATGATGAACAAGACGGGAAGGCCAAACAGTTCCACTAGGAGAAGGGCTTGTTCACCAACGGTCTGTGTTACGTCAAACATGGGTAGCTTTGATTGAAAAGCGTCCTCTATCGGTGCTGTTAATCAACTGTCGTATATGTTAACCTAGCGATAGAAGCATATAAAGTACACTACTAGTCTCCCGTCCTGTAACAGCGCCATCCACTGATTTTATACTAGTCGTGTACTCTTTGGGAATATTGTAC